>JAYTQD010000056.1:0-31974 GCA_043746935.1 Acidobacteriaceae bacterium
AGTTCGCCCAGCACGGACCCAGAGCAAACGCCGAAGATCGATTCCAATCGCAGCTCCGGAGAGTGGATCGAATGCGTCCGACACATCGACATAGGCGCAGGCCGCTTCCTGCTGCGTGACTTTAGCGAGAAGGGAAGACACCAGCGTGGTTTTTCCCGAGCAGGCTGGACCTGCGATTTCGGTCAATCCGCCGAGTGGCAGCCCCCCGTGCAGAAGAGCGTCCACTTCCGCAATGCCTGTGGGCACCAGGTCCGGGGTCTGGTGGAAACGGACGGACAACGCTCCGGGAATGCCCGCCGCCAGGGACGATTCGATTTCTTGCCGGACTGCCGCTGCCGAGCGCATGAATAAGTTCGCCTTTTGTTCGCCTAGTGAGGCTATGGGCTCAGGGGGTGTTTTGTCAATGCGCTGAGGAAATTCTCAATCAAAATGGGCTGGCTCCGTCCGGGTCCTCAACCATCTGATGCGGTGTAGCAAGGTTAGCTTATTGTGTCGTGGCGCAATTAGTCCTTTCTGCAAGCTCTTTTTTTCTGTTTCCGAACTTCTGTTTCTCTACAGCCCAAGCCAACGTTCACTCGATTCCCAGGAGGGATGTTATGAAACTCCGTCGTAATGAATGTTGTCCGATTCACCGATCACTCTCCGGTTGTGGCCGGGAGCCCATCCGGAAGGAACGCAGACTGGGTGTGCAGCGCGTCGAAGGTCCACATCACCCGAGAGGATATCGGGTACTTTAGGTCCCCCACTGCCCGGCGCGAAGTTGGGCGACTACGTCTTAGTACGGAGGGCTGAGGTTTCCAACCAGATCAATTTAGACTAGCAATTCAGTTTGTTCCGCCGCTATAATTGTGTTGTAGACGCGGAACACAATGCGCCCTACAGGGCCGGAAGTGTTGCCCGTACCCATGGGACGGGACTCTAGATCTGGCTTCTGGTCTTTCGCGCGCTTTATGATCGAAGGGGAGAACGGCGGTAGAGTTCATGGAGAGGATCAGTACAACGCCTCAGAAGGATCCACGTACCCAAAACGATATTCGCGACCTACGTGCGCGGTATTGACACCAGATGAGGTTCGAATGAGACTAGCAAACGCCTCGCCGGGCGATAACTAGGCGGAGGAGTGGATGGCACGGATTGAAGAGATTCAGAAGCCGTCTCCGAAGGCCTCGGACAGGGCGCCTAGAAATATGGCCCAGGGAGCATGCGATTTGCACAAAATCCGCGGACAGCTGAAGTTGGCGCTTAGACACTTGTCAAATGCTCGGAAGGATAGTGATCTGGCCGGAATTATTGATACCTTGGAATTGGCCTATATCGAGGACTGCATCGCTGTTGCGCTCAGAGAGTGTGGAGCACATAGGCCAGAACTGGTGGTGGGTGAGTAATGAAGCAGTGTGCTTGGGCTTGATCAAGACAGGAGAGGGTGCCCTGTTCGAGCGCAGTACCGGATTCCCGCTGAAGTCCTATGTTAGCACTTCGTTCACTTGTTACTTACGGCACCGTTAGCGCTGGTTCCGGTCGGTCAGCGCTTGTTACACCTTAATTTGGCGAGTTCAGAAGAACTGGTGTGCCGGATAGGGGCTTCCCCTGGGGCTTCCCCTTGGCCTCGTACAGGAATATCTTCCAGAGTCAAATCGCCTGCGATCCGAAGCAATAACGTCGGCCCAGTCTTCTTCGTTTGTAGATTCTCCAGCTCCTGCGAGATTCCTACTCCTTGCGCTTCGGCCTTGGCGGAATTTCAGCATAGCCCGGCGCAGCTTGCATCAGATTCTGATCGAGTGCAGCCTTCACATCGCTGATGGCCCAGCGAATTCCCCCGCCAAGAAGATTCAGGAAGAACGAGTTCGACCAATTCTCCGGACGGTCACCGATGGCGGTGTAAAACACCCGGCCCTTGCCCTCCATTCTCGCCCAGGTCATTGGGTAAGGCGCGCGCTGATAGGGCTCTCCCGCCATCCCTTTGGTATCCAGCGTGAGAATTACGTGCAGGTCCGTTCTGAAGTCCTTCAGCGAATACCACTCGTCGTTGAAGCTGACCGGAGAAGAGACTCCCTCAAGCCCAGGGAACTTCGGGTCGTTGGCAATGAGATTCGTCGTCTGTAGGCGAGGCGTGCTGCCATGCGTGATGAACTCACCACCCAGCATGCGCAAATAGGGATCGGACTTTTCCCCATGGGCGATGTAGCGGTTCGCGTTGTCCTCGGGGTCGGGCGGAGTATGGAAGGTGTCGCTCGCGGCGTGGATGCCCACAAATCCAAGGCCGCCAGTGACGGCATCGAGCAAGGATTGTTTACCTTGTGACGACATCGGCGGGTTTAAGTCTGTTCCTGTCGTGGTCAAAACTCCGGTGGTAAAGAAAAGTACCGCCGCGTGCTTGCGGAAATCGTTGGAGTCGAAGACCCTGCCGTCTTTGGTTGTCGTCACGTCGAAGCCGTGTTGTTTCCCAAGCGCAGCGACTGCCTGCTCCAGGATGCTTGGCTTGCCGCCGGTGGTCTTCACCACATCGTGTTCAAACCCAGAAGACTTGGTGAAGACGAGGACGGATCTCTTCTCTCCGGCAAATAGGTTTTGCGGCAACGCAAAACTCGCACCGGCCACGGCTCCGGCCTGTAAGAACTTTCGGCGGTTGAAAATGTCTCTCATAAGGAGGCCTCTATCTTTGCTCGGGTTTACTCTAAACTTCGTTGCGTCGAAAGCGCTCGACCAGGTGATCGCAAGCACGGACGGTGATCGCCATCATGGTGAGAGTCGGATTCTGGCACGCTGACGAAACAAAACACGAACCATCCGTCAGCAGTAGATTGCTAACGTCGTGCGATTGGCAGAAAGCGTTCAGCACCGATTTCTTCGGATCGTTGCCCATGCGCGCCGTGCCGACTTCGTGGATTGCCATGCCCGGCATTTCAACTCCGGTAGTGAGCTGGATATTTTTCGCGCCGGCAGATTCCAGCATTTCCGCAGCCGTGCCGCCGGCGTCGCGCATCAGAGCGGCCTCATTCTTTCCATGGGCCATGCTGATGCGCAGCGCAGGAATACCCCACGCGTCTTTCAGATTGGGGTCGATCTCGCAGAAATTATCGAAGTTGGCTAGCGACTCGCCAAACGCGCTCAAGGAAACTCCGTACGTGCCAAGCTTGACCGCTTTCTTGTAGCCCGCGCCGATGCCGGGCGCACCCACGTTGAACTCAGGCGCCGAGCCTCCCTGAAATCCGTAGCCGCGAATAAAGTGAGGATGCTTGCCCGTCGCGGGCGTGTTGCGGAAGCGCACCACGTAAATTCCATTCGGCCGGTCAGGAGGATTGGCGTTGGGGAGAGTCTTCAAGTCCTCGAACGTTCCGCTAGCCCCACCGCCCACGGCATGGTCCATCAGGTAGTGGCCTAGCATTCCGCTGGAATTTGCCAGTCCGTTGGGGTGCTCGCGGGTCGAAGAATTCAGCAAAATGCGGGTTGACTCCATCGCCTGCGCGCACAGGATCACCGACTTGCCACGAACCTGTTTGGTCTCCTGCGTTGCGCGATTTACGAAAGTGACGCCTTGCGCCTTATTGCTGACCGCGTCCATGTCGACATGGCTGACGATGGCGTCCGTAATCAGAGTGCAGTTGCCGGTCTTCAGCGCATCTTTCACTGTCGTGAACGGGCTGCTGAAATACGAAAACGTCCGACAGCCACGTTCGCAGGGACCGCAAGAATGACATGCCGCCCGGCCATTGTGGGGCTGGGTTAAGACGGCGGTCCGGCCGATGGTGAGGGTTCGTCCGAACTTCTTCTTGACACTGTCGCGCAGCGTGATCTCTCCGCACGTCATTTTCATGGGCGGCAGAAACTGTCCGTCGGGCAGCATCTCATTGTGCTCTGCCGCCCCACTGATGCCAACGTAGCGCTCGACAACGTCGTAAAAAGGCGCCAGGTCCGCGTACGAAAATGGCCAATCGACGTCGTAGCCGTCGCGGCTCGCGGCTTTGAAATCCACATCGCTCAGCCGATAGCTCTGGCGCCCCCAGACAAGCGATCTACCTCCCAGAATCCGGAGCCGCTGCCAGGTAAAAGGTCTGTCGGGCGGCGTGCTGTAAGGATTCTCGAGATCATTCACGAACCACTCGTAGTTGTATTCCATGCATGCGTAACATTGCCGTTGAATGGGACGGGTTCGCATGACTTCCGGTGAGTGGTTGCGATACTTCAACTGGAAGGAGGGCATGTGTTCGGTAAACTCGCTCGGAGTTACCGCCCGGCCTGCTTCCAGCAATGCAACCTTCAATCCGGCTTCGCAGAGGCGCTTGGCCGCCCAGCCGCCGGTCGCGCCCGAGCCGACCACAATTGCGTCATATGTCGCTTGCAGAGCGTCTTGTGCCATGGGATTCCTATTTGTGAGTTGGCTTGTAGGTCGTCTTGTGAGTCGTTGCGGCAGCAGGCGCGCAGTCGTTGTAGAGATCGTGGTTCGAGCTTTCGCCCCAGCCAAGTTCTTTCTGACCGATTTCCGATCCATAATAGGCGTCGGCAATCAGGGCTTTGAGCCGTTCGAAATGCTGTTGCGCGAGATCATGCTTCATTTCCTGCTCTATCCACCGGCTGGCTCGCGGCGGATATGCCCAAGGGGTTAACAACCCGATCTGGTCGTCTGGAGCGAGCAACCGAAAATCCTTGCCAAACTGTTCTTGGCTCGAGCTGTCCATGAAGCCGAGTCCATCTACAAACTGTTGCTGAAACTCAGCCGGCTGCACGGAAAGCAGCAGGTCAAGATAGCGGTTGACCAACGCTTCCTTGGCGCCTGGGGTGTCAGTGGCGGGAATGATCACGTCACTCAGCGCGATCAAAGTCTCATTCTGTTGGTCGTTCAGGAACGCGGCCTTCCAGTTGGGGTCAGTCAGGAACGCTGCCCCGTCTTCGCCTCGCGCGGCTGGGGTCAGGCCTGACGAAACCGCCTGGGCGAATGAAAATGCCGGGCCGAGTGCCGAGGCTGCGCTGGCGAGCAGTGCCGCGCGAACCAAGTCACGCCGGTTAATGAGGGGGGATGGGGCCTGCGGTTTTGCGGCTGACTGCGTAGCTTCTTGGCTGAGCAATCTCATGGTGGGCAATCATAACGCTAGTGCAGCGGTTCCTCAAATTCAGTAATGCCGAAGAATCCAGTTCTTCCGTCCAACACTGCCTTCACCGCGAACCAGAAACTGCAATCCAAGCCGAGCCGCGACGGGAGGACTTGATCGCGGCATTGATGAACCTGACTCCCTCGACGCCGTCCGAAACGCCTGGCACGAGAAGCGAATCCGGGTCCGCAGGGCGGTTTTCCCGCCTTGCGGTGATTTGTTCGGCGAGGTCGCTGTACAGTTGAGCGAATGCTTCCAAATATCCTTCCGGATGCCCGCTGGGTATGCGAGTTGCATGGGCAGCAGCTCGCCCTGTGCCGGCACTGCCACGTCGAATGGTGCGTCGCGGTTCCCCTAAAGGCGTGAAACTGAGTTCGTTCGGATCTTCCTGACGCCACTCGAGTCCGGCTCTTTCGCCATACACTCGCAAACGTAAATTGTTTTCGTTTCCGGGTGCAACCTGGCTCGCCCAGAGCCCTCCTTTAGCGCCTTTCGAGAAACGCAGCATCACCTGAACGTTGTCATCGAGACGCCTGCCGGGCACAAACGTGGTTACGTCGGCGGCCACTTGCTCGCACACGAGTCCGGTCACGAAGCCCGCAAGATTGAAGGCGTGGGTTCCGATGTCGCCGAGCGATCCGCCGAGCCCGCTGCGGGCAGGATCGGAGCGCCACTCTGCCTGCTTTTGTCCCGTTTTCTCGAGGGGAGTGGACAACCAATCCTGTGCGTACTCGACCTGGACTACTCTGATTGTGCCAAGGTCACCCGTAGCCACCATTTCGCGCGCCTGCCGAACCATCGGGTGACCCGTGTAATTATGGGTCAAACCGAAAACCAGACCTGTTCGCTTGACGGTCTCGGCCAAATCCAATGCGTCTTCGAGCGTAGTCGTTAGGGGTTTGTCGCAGATCACGTGCATGCCAGCTTCAAGAAATGCTTTTGCTGGGGCGTGATGTACATGATTGGGTGTAACAATCGAGACCACTTCGATACCATCCGGACGCTTCGATTCGGCCGAGGCCATCTCTTCGAAGCTGCGATAGGCGCGTGGAATATGCAGTTCGGCGGCGGCGGCCAAACTCCGTTCCGCATTCGAACTCAAGGCCGCTGCGACCAACTCATAGCGGTCATCGAGACGCGCGGCCATTCGATGCACAGCGCCGATGAATGCTCCTGGTCCGCCTCCGACCATGCCGAGGCGTAGGCGGCGGTTGTGGTTCGGGCTGGAGGGTGCAACGGCCATCAGCGCTTTCCTTTCGATTTCCTAGACGATTTCAGAGACCCAGCATTTTGCGGTTTGCTTCAGCATCCGCGCCAGATTTCGCGAAATCGTCGAATGCGCGTTCTGCTACGTGGATGATATGACTCGCGATGAACGGGGCACCCTCCTGGGCGCCTTGCTCACTGCTCTTGATACAGCATTCCCATTCCAGCACAGCCCATCCTTCAAAATCGTACTGCGCAAGTTTTGAGAAGATGGCGCGAAAATCCACCTGACCGTCTCCCAGCGACCGGAAGCGTCCCGCCCGTGAAATCCAGGGCTGATATCCGCCATAGACTCCCTGGCGGCCGCTTGGCCGGAACTCGGCATCCTTCACATGGAACATTTTGATTCTGCTGTGATAGATGTCAATGAAGTCCAGGTAATCGAGCTGCTGCAGGACGAAATGACTCGGGTCGAAGAGGATATTGCACCGCGGGTGTCCCCCGACGCGCTCGAGAAACATTTCAAAAGATATGCCATCGTGCAAGTCCTCGCCCGGATGCAATTCGAAACAGAGATCCACGCCAACCGCGTCGAATGCGTCTAGGATCGGCCGCCAGCGTTTTGCCAGTTCCTCGAAGGCGGTGTCAATGATGCCAGTCGGACGCTGAGGCCAGGGATAGACATAGGGCCAAGCCAACGCTCCCGAGAACGTCGCATGAGCTTTGAGCCCCAGATTGGCCGAAGCTTTAGCTGCCAGAAGGAGTTGTTTGATCGCCCATGCCTGACGGGCGGAAGGATTACCCCGAACAGACTCTGGAGCAAAACCGTCGAATGGCTGGTCATATGCGGGGTGAACAGCAACCAGCTGCCCTTGCAGGTGCGTCGAAAGTTCCGTGAGTTCTACTCGGTTCGAAGCGAGCGTGCCGCTTATTTCATCACAGTAGGCCTGGCTTTCGGCGGCTCGCCTCAAATCGAAGAGACGGCCGTCCCAGGTGGGAATCTGGACTCCCTGATAGCCAAGTGCCGCAGCCCATCGCGAAATCTCATCCAACTTGTTAAACGGGGCTACATCACCAACAAACTGGGCCAGGAAAATGGCTGGGCCTTGGATTGTCTTCATCAGCGAACTCCCCCGGTCACGCACATTGGCACAGCAACATCGACTTGCGGTAGCGCGTCAGGCGCGGAAGCTTGATTCTCGTCCGACGGCAAATCCGGTAGACCATCCCCAAAGAACTCCATAGTAGCAAGTGTTAGCCGATCCATTCCCCTTTCCTTTTCCCTGCTCGGCGTCCGGCTACAGATTTTCATTGTTTTTTCCACCGAGCAGACAGAAGCGGTTTAGGAGCCACACGAAGCTAAAAACCGACTCCATCCCCCGGTGTGCAGCGCAACAGCTCCGTTGCTTCAACGGCCGGTTGTCTCCATCTGCAACAATCGCCCAAACTTCAAATTGAACCGCAATATGTCTGAGTTGCGGCTTGATTCAGGAGAAAGAAGACCGCGACCGGCTAGCCAACGCCCGCTCACGCTCAACATCGGTCTCAATCCACGCGTCCCGCCCACGTCTTTTGAAGGCCGATTAAATAGCGGGTCAATCCAGCGTTCGTTGGCCTCGCATGGTTCAGCGAAACTACGATCCAACGAAGAAGAATCAGCGGTCGCGCAAGGAGGAATCCATGAGACTCCGTGGCAACGAATTCTGTCCCATCCACAGATCTATTTTCTGCTGCGGCAGGGAGCAAGTCCCAAAGGTACGCACTGTAAGGCTCGGTGTGCAGCGCGTTGAAGATCCGCATCACCCGCGAGGATATCGGGAACTCAGATCCCCCGCAGAAATGCGGAAACTTCTGAAGCGGAAAGTCGCCGAACAGAACAGAATCTGCGCCATCTGCCAGCATGAGTTCACGGACTACCACGACGTTGTGCCAGACCACAAGAATCCTAATAGGGATGGGAGGAGCCTGGAGAGACGACCATCCCGACAACATCCAGGCAGTCCATTGGTGCTGCAACTCGGGAAAGGGGTCTACCCGGGCCGACTGACGTATCTTGAATCCGAGTCTGAACCCTGGGCACAGCTTCAGGACGTTCTGATGGACTCCGTTCCTCAACGGGACGTACAAAGACAGACTGGGAGTTCGCAGTCCACAAATGCTACAATGCTTACAATAGTTACGAAAGGAGATTTCTCATGAAGCCAGTCCGTTCGATGGTTCTTAGTATGCGCCTGCCAGTGGAAAGCGGAAGACGTCTGAAGCGTATTGCGAATCGGCATGGATGGACGCCTAGCGACACGAGTGCGCGCTTGGTAGAGGAAGGGTTAAGGCGGTCAGAATTTGCTTTCCTCGACTTTCGCGATTCACCTGTAGGCCGGCAGGCCTATATTCAAGGGAGCACGCTCGCTGTTTGGGAGGTGGTTTTCCTGCTGCGCAGCTATAGCGGGAACGTCGCGGCCGTCGCCAAACATCTCAGGTGGCCAGAAGCCAAGGTTGGAGCGGCCGTTAATTATGCGGAAGCGTTCCCTGCGGAGATCGATGAAGCGACAGCAGAGAACGATGCAGCAGATTTCGAAACGCTAAAGCGCATGCTGCCCCAGGCCGTTACCTTTGCATCCGGAAAGACCAAGCGGAGTTGACATGCTCAAGCTACTTCTGGACGAGCATATCTCCCCGGACGTGGCAGATGGCCTGCGACGCCGCAGTCGGTCCGTGGTCGTCCACTGGATGGCGGAGTGGAAGGGCGGCAACTTTCTTGGGAGAGAAGATTCTGCTTGCCTGTTGGAAGCTGCTAAGCAGGGCTTGACCCTGGTCACCTATGACCGGAGGACGATTCCTCCACTGCTTAAGATCTGGGCAGAAGAAGGGCGACGACACGAGGGTGTAATCTTTGTCGATGAAAAGACAATTTCCCCGGCGGACATCGGCGGTCTCGTCCGGGCTTTGACCCAGCTATGTAAAGAAGCCGGGAAATGGGATTGGACTGATCAGGTGTACTTCTTGCAGCGTCAACGCTGATCGTTGTTGCGATCCTTGAGAGAAACTTGTAGCCCTTCTCTGAGTACTCCGATTTCGATAGGTGCCCTGTTGCCCCCCGGAAGTTGACGGTGCGGAGCACCCGGTTTTCTCTTCTGTCAATCCAAAAACATACGCGCAACAAACCAAGGTCTATACGGAACCATAAATTGCGCCTATAACCCAATACTCGCGCGGATGGTGGTGGTCCACATCTAGAATTAGGGAGGATATTGGGATCTGTGCAATTTGCCACCATGAGTTCACGGCTACAACGACATCGTGCCAGACAACAAGAATCCAAAAGGAATGGGAGGAGCCTGGAGAGACGACCATCCTGACAAAATCCAAGCTGTCCATTGGTGCTGCAATTCGGAAAAGGGGTCGACGAGAGTTGACGGCTGAACGCCCACCCTAGACCGGTTTGCACAAGAACTGATTCGCCGTTCCCTTTGTACAATACAGAAGACATGGCAGTGACCGTAGAGATGCACAACATTGGTGATGTCCCGGCGAGCCGATGAAGCAAAGCATTGTCAAGATAGCATTGTCAAGAACGTGATGGGCGATCTGGACCAGAACGTAATACAGAGCCTGACGGAGCGCGGGTGGCGGATCAAGGCCATCTGAGGGGGATGATCGCGTCGGTAGCCCTGTCCAACGTCCAAGGAACTCATTGGTGGTGTAACTCAGAAAATGGATTCACCCGAGTTGACTACGGACGGCCGATCAGTCCGCTGATCCGAAGAGCCCGCATTAGATCTGGCATTGCAAATCTGCTGTGCGCCAGCTGTGTGCTGGATTGAGGAGCCCGCGTGCGCTATCGCTATAACCCTTCTTACGTTGTGAATGATAACGTCCTTTATCATGCACTAATCTAAATCGTAGGAAAGAGTTTTCTGCGGCCCGATTCAGACGGTACCGCTTTCCTTTATAAGCACAGAGAACTTCGTGATTTCTTTCAGATCAGGAAATTACTGGCCTCGCAACCCCCAGTGGCCAAGACCGTTCCGGTAGAAATCGGACAGACTGATGCTTGACCGTTTGTGCGTAACGTGTCCGCCAAGGTTGTTCCTTAAGCTGCCGGAATTCCGTTGCAAATTCTGGCGGAACTTTCTCAGGGTAGTAACTGATGTGATTCCCCATGCTGGCGCGGTGCAGGCCTGTATCGCGCGACGCCTGCCATTCAAAATGCGTTGCGCATGCCCCATGATGTGATGAAGTGACCGGGCATTTCCTCCAAGTGGATTCTCTCTCATTCCACTTGGTCCAAAATTGCCCGGTCCGTCATCGCAGAGTCGAGTACTTTTGGCGGAAACCAGCACAAACGGCAACCCTACAGGACACAATGAGAGTTCACACCGCACGGTAGGAGTTTATGGTTGCCAGTTCATATAAACTTGCGTGTTGCCCAGTTTTACAACAGGGCGAATTGACCCAGGAGGAAGACGTTTGCCACTAAGCTCGGATGCGCTTTGGTACAAGGACGCGATCTTCTATCAGGTCCACGTCCGAACTTTCCACGATAGCAACGGGGATGGCATTGGTGATTTTCGAGGCCTTGAAGAAAAACTAGATTACCTCCAAGAGTTGGGGATCAGTGCGATATGGCTCATGCCGTTTTTCCCCTCTCCTCTGCGTGACGACGGCTACGACATCGCGGATTACAACGCAGTCCATTCAAGCTACGGAACATTAGAGGATTTCCGGAAGGTTCTGGAGTCGGCCCACGAACGAGGAATCCGGGTCATCATCGAAATGGTATTGAATCACACATCCGATCAGCACCCGTGGTTTCAAGAGTCGCGAAGTTCACAGGACAATCCACGGCGCGATTGGTACGTCTGGAGTGATACCGACACCCTATACAAGGGAACCCGCATTATTTTTCTGGATACAGAAATTTCCAATTGGGCGTGGGATCCGATTTCGAAAGCCTTCTATTGGCATCGCTTCTTTAGTCACCAGCCGGATCTTAACTATGACAATTCTGCCGTTCGAGAACAGATGTGGAATGTGATGAGATTCTGGCTGGAGATGGGGGTTGACGGATTTCGGCTCGACGCCGTGCCATATCTGGTCGAACGCGAGGGTACAAATTGTGAGAACTTGCCGGAGACTCATGACATCCTCAAAGAGTTGCGGCGAAAACTCGACGAACAATTCCCCGGCAGGATGCTTCTGGCGGAGGCCAATCAGTGGCCCGCAGATCTTCGCCCATATTTTGGTGACGGGGATGAATTTCACATGGCGTTTCATTTCCCGCTGATGCCCAGGATGTTCATGGGGCTGAAGTTGGAAGACCGCAAGCCGATCACTGAAATCCTGCAGCAAACCCCGGGAATTCCGCCTTCATGCCAGTGGTCCCTATTCTTGCGCAACCATGACGAGCTGACCCTGGAAATGGTAACCGACATGGAACGCGACTACATGTATGACGCGTATGCCGCAAGCAAGACGATGCGGCTGAACCTCGGAATTCGGAGGCGGCTCGCTCCTTTGTTGGAGAACGACCGCCGACGCATCGAGTTGATGAACGGGATGCTGCTGTCGTTACCTGGTACTCCCGTCATCTATTACGGTGATGAAATCGGAATGGGCGACAACATCAATTTAGGCGACCGCAACGGGGTACGGACTCCAATGCAGTGGAACGGGGGTTGGAACGGCGGTTTTTCTAGCGCGGCCCCGGAGCTTCTGTATGCCCCGCTCATTCAGGATCCGGTGTATGGTTATCCGGCGGTGAACGTCCTGCGGCAAAAAGCGAGCGGGCATTCGCTTCTTACCTGGATGCAAAGCATCGTCACGGTTCGCAGATCGACCGAAGTGTTCGGCAGAGGATCGATTGAGTTTCTGCATCCAGCCAATCACAGAATCCTGGCCTATGTGCGGCGACTGGGCAACGAGGTCGTGCTGGTGGTCAACAATCTTTCGAGCACTGCACAAGCTGTCGAACTGGATCTGCGGCGCTACAAGGGCAATATTCTGATCGAGATGTTTGGCAAGAACATGTTTCCGCGTGTGGGCGATCTGCCGTATCTGCTAACGATGGGACCCTACCAGTTTTACTGGTTTCGGCTGCGACGAATCTAAGCAAATGTCGATTGTGAAAAACGATGTCACATGAAAGGCATCCAAACAAGCGCACTCGATGTACTTCGAACGGAGATGAACTTGGTAGAGGAGAGCTTTCTTACGGATGATTTTCTTCGCCAATTGATCAATGTCGGCGAGGTGGACATCCTTGTGGGCTTGCCCACTCACAATAACGCCAAGACGATAGGGCCGATCATCCGCACAATTCAAAGCGGCATCCTGCGAGGATTCCCCAGAGAGCGAGCCGTGATCATTAATGCCGATGGGGGGTCCCGGGATGGCACTCCTGAATTGGTCACGGGCGTCTCTATCGATGACGTGCGCCCAGCCTCCAATCTACGCGCACTTCGAACGTTGCACTCAATCAGCACGAAGTATGCGAGCAGCCCTTCGAGCGGAGTTGCGCTGCGGACGATTCTGGCTGCCGCCGAACTGCTTCGCGCCAAGGCCTGCGTGGTGCTGTCACCTGAGTCCACGAATATTGAACCCGAATGGCTTTCGAAGCTTCTGGGTCCCATCTACCGTGAAGGCTTCGATCTCGTGACACCCACCTATCGGAGACATAAATTTGAAGGGCTGCTCATCACGAATTTGTTGTACCCGATGACCCGCGCACTTTACGGTTTAAGAATCCGCGAGACCTATGCGCCAGAGTTCGGGTTCTCTGGCCGTCTCGGAAGTCAATTTCTAGGACAAAACGTCTGGACTACTGGTACCGGCGGGGCCGGTGTCGAACTCCGTTTCACCTTGGCTGCGATCAAGAACAAATGCCGAATCTGCCAATCCTTCCTTGGAGAAAAAGATCGTATCGAGCGACGTGCTCCTGACTTGGTGCCGGCGATGCGACAAACTGTTGGCACTCTATTCTCCGCGTTAGAGCCCGACTTTCCCGTCTGGAGTGCCGTGGTCGGTTCCCAATTGGCTCCGACTACCGGAGTTGACCAGGAAGTGCTCCTGGACCCACTGCGAGTCAATCGGAAACGATTGCGAGAGATGTTCTCGAACGGAGTTGCCGAATTAGAGTCCGTTTTTCAGTCGATTCTTTCCTCCACCACACTGGCCGAACTCCAGCGAATCGCCCATCTGGGTGAATCGGAATTTGAGTACCCGGAAGAATTGTGGGTCAAGACAGTCTACGAGTTTGCCGCCTCGTATCAGAAATCTGTGATTAGCCGGGATCATATTGTCCAGGCCTTAGCACCGCTCTTCCGCGGGAGAGCATTCACGTTCCTGACGGAGAATCGCAACGCTTCAGCGGACGAGGTCGAGAACAATAGCGAAAGATTGTGCCTTGAATTCGAGCGATTGAAACCGTATCTGCTACAGATGTGGAAAACTAGAGAGTGAGGCAACTATGCGGGAAATGATTCTCAGCGAACTGAGTCAGGCGTTGCACGAGATTGCTAGAGATTTCGCGCACTTCCTTCCTCGTCTGATCGTGATGCTGATCCTTGCCTTCGTGGGGTGGGTGATCGCATACATCGCAAAAGCGATTCTGCGTAGCATTCTGAGGCTCATTAAGTTCGACAAGCTTGCAGAAAACGCAGGCGCATCGCAACTACTCAACAAGGCGGCGCTGCCTTCGGCGACAGAAATGTTGAGCCGGTTTGTCTTCTGGGTGGCCTGGCTCGGCTTCGTTCTGCTAGGTGTGAGCGCGCTCGGTATCCTGGGCCTGCAGCAGCAAATCGCAAGTTTTTTTCTTTTCCTGCCACGTCTTTTCGTGGCGATGTTCCTCATGTTTTTCGGACTGCTGGCAGCTAGTTTCTTTTCTCGCGCCGCTCTGTTGGCTTCGGTAAATGCGAACGTGCCTTCACCCAGGGTATTGAGTCTTGCTGTCCGCAGCATCATCATTATTTTTGTATTGTCGATCGTCTTTGAGGAACTGGGTCTGGCAGAACAGACGATGTTAGTTGCCTTCGGAATTGCCTTCGGCGCTCTGATGCTAGGCTTGGCAATCGCATTCGGGATGGGCGGCAGAGGCTTGGCCCAGCGTTTCCTGGAGAAAAAGATTGTTCGCGGGAAGAAGGAGGATAGCGAAGACGAATTGTCGCCACTCTAGCGCAGAGACGGGATTGGGAAGACGTACACCCTAGATAAGGCCCGTTTCAAAGAAATTTGAGAGGACAATATTTGACGTGAGGCGAGGCCCGCAGATCTCAGCGATCATAGAGAAGTGTTAGCCCCCGTAACTGTTCACGAATTCCCTTCGTCAAAGCCTCCGGTTTGTAACGCCAGGTCCAGTTTCCACTCAGTGTGCCCGGTAAGTTCATGCGCGCTTCACTGCCAAGACCCAATACATCTTGCAGGGGAATGATGGCGATCGCGGCTACGGACGCCAGTACACTACGGATGAACACCCAATTGACCGGCTCGTTTTGAAACCCTAAGTATGCCCGCGTAAAGTTACGTTCCTTGCGGATGTCTTCCGCGGTTCGAGTGCTTTCCCCAATACCCGAACTGGTCCACCATCCAACCGTAGTGTCGTTGTCGTGGCTGCCCGTATATGCCACGAGCTCGCGGGAATAATTGTGCGGGCGGAAGGTGCGCCCTTGAGGATCGTTTCCGAACGCGAACTGGAGCACGCTCATGCCGGGAAAGCCAAAGTGCTGGCGAAGGGCTTCGACTTCAGGAGTAATTACACCAAGATTTTCAGCAATAAAGGGCAGTTCTTTCAATTCAGTTTGCAAGGCGTGGAAAAACTCTGCACCTGGGCCCTTCATCCATTTGCCAGCATCCGCCGTCGAGGCAGTGGCGGGAACCTCCCAGTGGGCCTCGAAACCGCGGAAGTGATCCAGTCGAACAAGGTCGAACATCTTGAGAGATGCCCGAACACGATGAATCCACCAGCGGTGGCCGGAAGCAGCGGATACATCCCACCGATAGAGAGGGTTTCCCCAAAGTTGACCGGTCGCGCTGAAATAGTCGGGTGGAACACCGGCTACCGCGGTGGGTCTGGCTTGCTCATCCAAACAAAACAACTCCGGATGCGCCCATACATCAGCACTGTCGTGAGCGACGTAGATTGGGATGTCGCCCATGATGCTGATTCCGTGCTGAGTGCAGTGAGTTTTTAGCTTCTCCCATTGTAAGAAAAACTCGAACTGCGCAAACTTGTGAGTCTCGATCTCGGACGACGATCTCTCCTGCCATTTTCTTAGGACGGCGGAGTTCCGTTGTCGCAGTTCCGGCTCCCAATTTACCCAAGCCGCACCTTTGTAAACTTCCTTGCACGCCATGAACAGCGCATAATCGTCCAGCCATTCTTTGTTGTTTTGGGAAAAAATGTCGAAAGCGTCAAGGTCCGTGTGAGCGCCGTCCACAAGAAAAGTGTGAGCAGCTTTGCGAAGCAGGGCACTTTTAAACTCGCTGACGCGGCCATACTCGACATGCTCGCCAGGGAGGTCCGGTGCATTCCGTAGGTCTTTCTGGGACAGAAGACCTTGTTCTTGAAGTGCCCTCAAATCGATGAGTAGAGGGTTACCCGCGAATGCCGAAAAGCACTGGTAAGGGGAATCGCCGTATCCCGTGGGACTTAGTGGCAATACTTGCCAGAGTTTCTGACCTGACTCGGCCAAGAACTTCACAAACTCGTAAGCAGAATTTCCCAGATCGCCGATACCGTGGCCACCGGGCAGAGAAGTGACGTGGAGAAGAACTCCGCTAGACCGAGGAAAGATCACCCAATTGACGTTATGCTTCGAATGGTCAGCCGCGCAAGAGGGCTGCGGTCCACAGGAAAGCTCGGCCCTTCGGAAGTGAGCCATCTTTGAAATAACATGAGCCTGCGACAGTCCGGCGAAAGGTTGTGTCGGGGCTTGCACTCGCGTGGCTGAGAGTGAAACGAGAATCTTTCTTGCTGGAAGTCGCACTGGCGTGATGCACAACCGAGTCGCACAAGCAGATGCCGACCAGCCGCCCGATGCGGTACGATGAAATTTCTTCCCTGCTCCCTGTAGGAGGCTTGTACTATGCGACTTCTCAGTATCCGGCTCATTCTTTCCCTCGTCTTGTGTATCACGCTGGTCTCGCTCGCGTCCTCGTATTATGAGGCGTTGGGTGAGAAGCGTGGTCTGCGCGGGGACCTGGAGCGACGCGCTGAGGTATTGGGCGAAAGCCTCGCGGGAAATGTGGAACGCGACCTGGAGAAGGCCTCGGCGCAGGATTTGCAGCGCATCGTGGAGCACTTCGGGAACCGGGCGCATCTCTTAGGGCTGGCTATCTACGGACGGCAGGGCGATTTGCTGGCGGTTACACCGGAACTGGCATCCACGCTGCCTCAAGTTCCCTCCGTAATGTCTCAAGCATTGCGTGAAAACCACGGAGCCAGCGCGTTTCAGAGAGTGGGCGAAGCCTCGCTGCACATCTATGCTCTACCTCTTCACCAGCACGACGAAGTCATCGGCGGCCTCGCGATTGTTCATGATGCGGGCTATATTCGGGCGGAGAGCCTACATCATTGGCGCGAAACATTCCTGCGCGCCCTGGCACATGTGTTTCTCATCGTACTGATCACGTTGTTGATTGTTCGCTGGAGCATTGCCGGACCCATCTCACGTACGGCACTCTGGATGCGCGCTTTGCGAACCGGGAGAGTCCCTTCGAGTCAGAATGCCACCGATCTCGATCTCTTTCGTCCCTTGGTGCGGGAGGTCGCCGCCTTCGCCGAAAGCCTTACCCAGGCACGGTCGGCGGCCGAGACGGAAGCCCGCTTGCGGGAGACAGGCGAATCTCTGTGGACAGCCGATCGACTGGCCGTGCACGTGCGCAAGCGACTGGAGGATGGGCGTCTTTTTGTCGTGTCGAATCGCGAGCCTTACGTACACATGCGACGCGGTAAATCAGTGGAGGTGATGGTGCCGCCCAGTGGGGTGGTCACTGCGATCGAGCCAATACTGCACGCCTGTGACGGAACCTGGATTGCCCATGGCAATGGCGATGCCGATCTCGAAACGGTCGATGAGCACAACCGTCTGCGCGTGCCTCCAGAAGATCCGCGTTACACCTTGCGCCGAGTGTGGCTGAGCAAGGAGGAAGAAGAAGGCTATTACTACGGATTTGCCAACGAGGGAATCTGGCCTCTCTGTCATATCGCGCACACCCGCCCGATCTTTCGCGCGGAAGACTGGAAATACTATCAGGCCGTAAACCAGAAGTTCGCCGATGCGCTGCTCGAAGAGATGAGGGACGTGGAGAAGCCTATTGTGCTTGTGCAGGATTACCACTTCGCGCTGCTGCCTCGGCTGATTAAGGGAAAAAGACCGGAGGCAAAAGTGGCAATCTTCTGGCACATCCCGTGGCCCACTCCAGAGGCATTTGACATCTCGCCGTGGCGGCGCGAACTTGTGGAGGGTCTGCTCGGTGCCGATCTGATAGGGTTTCACATCCAGTCGCACTGCAATAACTTCCTGCAAACGGTGGACCGGGTAGTAGAATCACGGGTCGATTGGGAACACTTTTCGGTGAGGCGTCAGGATCATCTCACACAGGTACGACCCTTCCCCATCAGTGTGGACTTCACCGATGTACAACGGCCGGAGTCGACGCTGGATTCTTCCACCGAGCGTTCCGCTTTGCTCAAGGCCTTGGGGGTTGAGGCGACCTTCATGGGTGTGGGCGTAGACAGGGTCGACTACACCAAGGGCATTCTGGAGCGCTTTTTGGCCATCGAGCGTTTCCTGGAGAAGTATCCTCCCTATCAGGGCCAGTTCGCATTCGTGCAGATTGGCGCTCCCAGTCGCAGCCACCTCAAACGCTATCACGATCTGATGGCGGAGGTGGAAGTGGAAGCCGATCGCATCAATCGGCGGTTCCAGACGGAGAAATGGAAGCCCATTGTCTTTCTAAACCGGCAGCATAACCACCAGGAGATTCAAAGATACTACCGCGCCGCAGACTTATGCTTGGTTACGTCGTTGCACGATGGAATGAATCTGGTGGCGAAAGAATTCGTCGCAGCCCGGGACGACGAAAGCGGGGTTTTAATCCTCAGTTGTTTCACCGGTGCCGCCCACGAGTTGCGCGACGCCCTGCAGATAAACCCCTACGATATTGACCAGACGGCTGAGGCGATTCGTGGAGCTCTTGAGATGGCGACGGAGGAAAAGAAATTGCGCATGCAGCGCATGCGGAAGACGGTCAGGGAACACAACGTCTACCGTTGGGCCGGAAACCTCATCGCTGAACTCTGTGAGTTGCGCCTGGACGCCCCGGACGAAAGCAGGAAGAAGCCCTCGGCGAGTACTGCGGCGTGGGGATAACGCGTATGGGGTTGTCCAGCACGGTCAATCCAATCGAAGTTGACCGGTTCATGAACGCAGTGGCACATTCGGGGGTTTCCGCGCTTTTGCTCGACTACGACGGTACTCTCGCGCCGTTCTGCCTCAATCGTCAGCAGGCTGCCCCCTATCCGGGAATGACCCAACTCCTGCAGGCGATCATCGCCAATGGTCGTACTCGTGTGGTCATCATCACAGGACGAAATGCCCATGAGGTGATCCCGCTGCTTGCGGTTCACCCACGCCCGGAGATCTGGGGATGCCATGGGTTGGAACGATTGAGACCGGACGGAACCTACGAGACACCCCGCGTGGAAGAGCGTGTGCTGCACGCGCTGGCTGACGCAGATCGTTGGTTAAGGTATCAGGGGTTGCATAGCCGGGCCGAGTTCAAGACCGCTGCAGTCGCGATCCATTGGCGTGGGTTGGACGGAGCGACGGCGGCGGAAACCCGCGCCCGGGTTTTGCTGGGCTGGTTTCCGATTGCTCAAAGCACGCCCATGGAACTGCTGGAGTTCGACGGCGGTATTGAAATGCGCATGCAGGGTCGCGATAAAGGGGATGCCGTCCGCACCATTCTGGAAGAGATCGGACCGGAGGTTCCCGTCGCCTACCTGGGGGACGACTTGACCGATGAGCGGGCTTTCCTCGCTCTCGGTACCGTGGGCCTAAGCGTGCTGGTTCGCCCCGAATGGCGTAAAACTGCCGCTACACTGTGGATTAGGCCGCCAGAGGGTTTGTGGGAGTTTCTGACCCGGTGGCTGCAAGCCTGTGGTGTGGGGCAGTTTAGCAGTCTCAAGCTCACTTAGTGGAGTCATTTGGCGCCTCCTCGAAGCTTTCACAGTACCCGTTCTCCCACGTACTCGCAGGTGCGATGTACACGTGCGCGTTCCCAGCTTCCTCAGCCACAGTATACTGTGCCGCGTGCCATGGAACTGACGCACGAGGGCAGACTTCGGGTGGCGTGGCGTGTAGAGGTATCACAGATTTAAAGAAGGCAACTAACGAGCGATAGAGTTCGTCGGACCCGTCCGCCGCCGTTTTCATACGCCGCGACTGCCCCTCCATTATCATGGAAGACACTTATGCGGAAGCTACGCCACACATGGGTTTTCTGGAGTTTCCTAACGGTCGTACCTTTGCTATTTTCCGCTGCACCTTTCTACGGCCAGGGGCAAGCTGGAGAGGTCATCATCGTTGACGACGCCGCGGCGACTCACCCGCTTCCTCATTTTTGGGAGAAAATGTTTGGTTCCGGTCGTGCCATCTTGGCACTACGTGAAAGCTATCGTCGTGATCTCCGGGCTGTCCAATAAGTCACCAATTTCGAATACGTCCGCTTCCATGCCATTCTCCACGATGAGGTCGGCATCTATGACGAAGATGCGCAGGGGAGTCCGGCTTACAACTTCTCCTATGTGGATCAGATCTATGACGGCCTGCTCACCATGGGCGTGCGTCCTTTCGTGGAGCTAAGTTTCATGCCAAAGAAACTTGCGGCTCGCGATGCCTTTCACGCTTTTTGGTACAAGCAGAGTGTTTCACCTCCGAAGGACTACGCCAAATGGGACAAACTCATCTCCGCGTTGACCGAACATCTGGTCAACCGCTACGGAATCGATGAAGTGTCAAAATGGTATTTTGAGGTGTGGAACGAACCTAACATTGATTTCTGGGCCGGAGATCCCAAGCAGCCGACATATTGGGAACTCTATGATCACACAGCGCGTGCTGTCAAAGCAGTTAACGCGCGCCTGCGTGTGGGTGGCCCGGCGACAGCGCAAGCGGCGTGGGCCGCGGAGTTCATCCAGCATTGCGTCGATCACAATGTCCCGGTTGACTTTATTTCTTCTCACGTCTACGGCAACGACAGTGCCAGGGACGTGTTTGGCACGACTGAAGATATTCCGCGCGACCAAATGGTTTGTCGGGCCGTGAAAAAGGTTCACGATCAGATTCAGGCTTCGTCCAAGCCGACACTGCCGCTGATCTGGAGTGAATTCAACGCGAGTTACAAAAACGAACCGGACGTCACCGATACGGTCTACATGGCACCTTAGGTTGGCCGATACAATTCGCCAGTGCGACGGTTTGGTAGATGTGCTGTCCTACTGGACGTTTTCCGACGTTTTTGAGGAACAAGGCGTGGTCAAACAGCCCTTCTATGGCGGTTTTGGCCTACTCGCTGAGGGTGGCATTCCGAAACCAGCATTCGCTGCTTTCGAGCTTCTGCATCGACTGGGGCATGAAAGGCTTGCGACCGGTTCCGATACCTCTCTCGTTACGCGCAAGGAGGACAGCTCGATGGTGATCGCCGTTTGGAACTATGCTCCGCCAGGGATCGCCGGTGTTCCGAAGAGGGTGACGCTACGATTCAAAGGAATCAGGGTTCACCACGCTTCGATTTCGAGGGTCGACACTGAACATGGGGATGTGCACTCTCTGTATGAACACATGGGAAGGCCACCTTATCCAACGCAGCAGCAGATTGCGGCATTGCGGCAGGGCGCCCAACTCCGAGCGCCCGAAAAGTCTAAGTTGCGCAACGGGGAATTGACTCTGACTTTGCCATCGTACGGGTTAGCCGTGATCGAGGTAAAGTAGAAAGCAATTCTCAAGCTGCCGCGCGTCTTCGAGGTATATCTCGGCTGCGCACATGAGCGACCGGTTTCTCGTGTAGCAGAAGTTCTGTCGCCTGCACTCGCCGGTCGGCATGAAACCATTTCTGGACCACACTGTCGCATAGAAAATTTGCCAAGGCCAAAAGGCTCATTCCCTGGTGATGCGCCATCCAGCACCGCACCAACTGAGGCCGCGTCCGCCAGAATCTACGCCGTGTCCCGGTAAAGTCGGCGGCTTCGTAGAAGCCGTGACTTCCAAACCATCCCAAGTCCGCCATTCTGCGCAAATTCTGTAGGGCTCCTCTCGGATCCGTATTCAACGCCAGAAATGTGGAGTAGGGAGATATGACCAGTGCTTTCGTCTCCGTCTTTCTTAAAGCAAGATGAGGAAGGCCAAAGGCGTTGTACTGGTAGTTTCCTGCGTCGTCCAATTTGAAATACGCGGACTCGGAGATGCCCCAAGGCACTCCTTTTCGCGCAGCGTAAGCCTGCTGCGAACGCACAGCTGCGGTTCGCGAACGATCAAGAAGCGTATTGGGATAGGTACGCAACCAGAGCGACGGCATCAGGTATTCGAACATCGTCCCGGTCCACGAGAGCAGCACTGGCCTACCACCATCGATTGTGTGCGTACGTCCGAGCAGGAACCAGCTCTCCTGCGGGATATCCTCCTTCGCGACGGCCACAAATACCGCAGTGCGAGATTCCGTCCCGAGCAAGTCGTAGCACGCGGGATGGAGAAGATCCGTGTCCACGTCGAGGCCAACCGACACAAGCTTGCGGCGGTCATTCAGCAGGCAGGCAAAGTCCATCTCCTCGGCCAGTTTGCCGGCCAATTCAGCAAGCTTTCGAAGATCGTCCAGAAGGCGAGCCGTGTTCTCTCTCGCATTCACGAGCTGGTCGTGGAAACTCTGGTTCAAACTGCTTTGCTGCTCGGAACGGTTTGCCCATTCGCCCCGTCCAAGGATCTGGTCAATAAATTCCGGCACCTGCTGAAGTGCAATGGTGTCCATCAATTTGAGATTGAGACTGGAATCGTCGCGGAAAGCGCCAAATTCGGGCGCGAACCAGGGAGCATACTCATGGACGGCACGCTGGACTTCGCTGATCCGCAACTCCGCCTCGTTTGCAAACCATTGCATTGAATGGCCGCTTTGCAGCTCGGCAAGGTTTTGGCGCGTTTGTTCGAAAAGGGATTCCGGCAAGCTGAGCATCGATTGCAACCAAACGTCAGTTTTGCGCTGCCGCTCGCAGACAGCGAGTTGTTTCCTGAGGAACGGAGCTTCAGCCTCCAACACGCGGAGATTGTCTAAGAAGCCCTCAGCCAAACAGGGCCGCAACACGGGCTGTCGCAATCGCTCTAAACACCCTTGTTGCAAGGTCCACAATGACGCCAGCAGATTGCCACTATCTACCGAGGAGACAAAAAGAGGAGCCATCGGTTGAAGCGTGCGAGTGTCATACCAATTTAAAACGTGTCCATGATATTTTTTGAGCCTCGACACTGTGGCCAAAGTCCGTGCCGTCTGCTCGACAAACTCCGGCACGGTTAAATATCCGAATTCACAAGCCGCCTGCCGTGCATTGAGAAGCAATCCAATGTTCGTGGGCGATACGCGGGCCGCAACTGCGGCAGGGTGTTCTTGAACGTTGTCGGGGATGAGCCAGTTGTGTTCTGCCGTGCTGTATTCTGCGAAATACCGCCAGGTGTGTACAGCGGATCGCCGAAGGAATTTCACGTTCTTCGGCGAAGACTGATTTCGTGCAGCGGTTGGAGAGCCATTCAGCCAAATAGAAACCAGCTTACTGCAGGCCCATAATAACAAGACGGGTGCCGCCGCCGGAAGGGCTTGCGGCCGCGCCGCCCAGACCAAGAGTCCCAGCAAAATGGACGCCAACGGCATCCAGCTCAGGTAGACTTCCACAGATGTGCGGCCGCGAGTGTCGAGCTCTGTTTCCGCCGCTGTTTCCCATTCCAGGAGTCTGTCTTGCGTGACAAAGCGTCGAACCAGCGCGCGCACAACGGCGTCAAGCGCAAGCATGGTTTGATGAGCGATGAATACGAATGTGAAACAGAGATTTACTGCAGCAGTGTAAAACCCACTCACCGCATCCAGAGCCGCATTCATACTGAGACCAAAAAGAGCGCCCATCAGTTTCAAACCGCACTGCACACATGTCGGCAAAAATAAGATGCAACCCGTAACTAAGGTCCACTGCCAGGGCTTGCCGGGCATAAACCAACCAATGACGAGCAAAAAGAAGGTTGCGGGTTCGACCAAACTACGCCGCAGATTATCGAAAATCTTCCACCACGAAACGAGTGAAATCGGATTCGGAACGCTAGCCTCAGATTCGCCTGGGACATTAGGGAACAACCATCCCGCAATTTGCCAATCCCCGCGCAACCACCGGTGTTTACGACGATTGTGCGCACTGTAGTGCGATGGATAATCTTCAATGACCTCAATGTCGCTCGCCAAGCCGGCGCGCGCATAGGCTCCTTCGAGGAGGTCGTGACTCAATAGCGAGTTTCGCGGAAAACGATGATTCAGGACCTGATGAACAGCGTCCACCTCATAAATTCCTTTTCCCGTGAAGCTACCTTCGCCATACAAATCCTGATACGCGTCAGAAACCGCGCGCGTATAAATATCAAAGCCTGTTTCCCCTGCGTAGATCGCCGCGAGCCGCGAGCGCGAGGTGCTTTGTACGCTGACGCCGACCCGGGGCTGCAATATGCCGTATCCGGCAACCACTGTGTTTGTTTGTGGATCGACGATGGCCTGGTTTAAGGGATGGGCCAGGGCGCCGACCATGCGGTGCGCCGCGCCACGCGGCAACTCCGTATCGGAATCGAGCGTGATCACAAATCGCACGCTCGGCAAGATCGAGAGTTCACCCACTTTCACCGGGAAACTGTCGTATTGTTCGCGCAGCAGTTTGTTGAGGTCGAGCAACTTCCCGCGCTTGCGCTCCCATCCCATCCACGATTTCTCGCGCGGGTTATAAATGCGATGACGATGAAAAAGAAAGAACTCACCGCTGTCCTGATCCCCGTATTTTTCATTCAATTCGCCAATCAAGTCTGAACAAAGCACGACCAGCGGATTGTCTTCGCGGGCTGGTTCTCGGGAATCCGGCAAATCCGTCAAGAGCGCGAAGTGAATATTGCGATCATGGTTGCCTAGGAAGCGCACTTCCAGGCTTTCCACGAGCCCCCGCACTTGTTCTTCGTTCAGCAGCAGGCTTGGGACAGCGACCAGGGTAACGCAATCGTCGGGAATCCCGTCGATGAAATCGAGTTTGGGAAGAATTTCCGGCGGTAATAGCGCGGTGATCCAGGCGTTCATCAACTGGACGGCTGCCTGGGAACTCGGCAAAAGCAAGAGCAACATGGAAAAGAAGATCAGGGCCAGCGAATCGTAGAGACCGGCGAGGAAGAGAACGGCCACACCCATGATGCCGCACGCCAAAATTTGTATGCCCAGCAAGAAAAATTCGTCGGGATGCCTCCTCAACAGACTCTGAATTTTCTGAGCAAAGGGTGGGCGGAAGCGTACTTTTGGATGAAGTTGCTCCTTTCCCTTATCCAACAGGTAGTAACCGACGTGCGATTCCCGCAGCGCAGTCCGCGGCTCGGCGTAAGTACGATGTCGGGCCTCTTCGGCCATCGCCAGGGCTGCCTCGGCAACGTCCCACTCTGCACAATCGGAATGCTCAGCGATATTAGACAGATGATTCCGGTACAAATCGCGGCTTTCAAAATCCATTCGGCGATAGGCGTTGGCAGGGTCCCTTTGCAGTATCCGGTCGATCAACATCAGCGGCTCGAGCACGTCCTTCCAAGCGGTTTGCCCAATGTCCCGCAGGCTGCGCACGCAAATCCCTGCACCGTACGATCCGTCTCTGGGGTCTTTCAAAAGGTAATTCCCGCGCACAACAATCTGTTCCAGAAGAACCAGCTTAAACACCGGTACCAACATCCACAGTTCGCGCACCTGCAATGGCGTTCGTCGTTGAAACACTTCCATGAACAGAGTGAATTCCTGTTCACTAAATGCGTACGACACCGTCTCAAGAAATCCCTCCGCGAGCCCCAAAACTCGCGGGACGGTTCGACCGTCCCGTGTACGAACGTGCGTAATCTTGGCTTCGGACTTGAGCGTGCCGGCCGCATTTTGGAGTTCCGCATAGAGAAGAGGTCCATTGTCGTACAGCCACCTGAAATCGTCCGAAATGGGCGATTCCGGCATCGGCAATTCCAGCTCCGCCAACATCGGCTTCAAATCGCGCGCCAGGGCTTGAGTGCGTTCAAGGAATGTGTGGGACGAAGGAGAGTTTGGCAGCCAGGTGAAAGAGCACGCGAGGTCCAGCGCGTTTTCATCCAAAATTCGAGAATCTTGAGGCGCGAGGGTTGGCTCCGGCAGGCGCTCCATGTCTGCGGTGATCGATGCTAAATGAGTATTCTGGGGCATGGGCTCTATCAGTTCTGTTAGCTGAATTCTTAGCGATAACTGGCGGCTTGCATTTCGAACATTTCAGCATAGCGTCCACCAAGACTGAAAAGCGTCTCGTGGCTGCCATCCTCAACAATCTTTCCATTCTCGAGGACCACAATGCGATCGGCCATGCGCACGGTGGAAAAGCGATGGGAGATAAAGAGCGCCGACTTTCCCGCGGTCAGCTCGGCAAACCGCTGAAAAACCTCAAATTCGCTGCGCGCGTCCAGCGCGGCTGTGGGCTCATCCAGAATCAAGACTTGTGCATCCCGCAGGTAAGCGCGAGCCAGCGCAATTTTTTGCCATTCGCCACCCGATAGATCCACACCAGTTTCAAAACGTCGCCCCAACATTTGCTCGTAGTCGCGCGGAAGTCTTTCGATGACGGCGTCGGCCAAGCTCTTATCTGCTGCTGTTTTCAGGAGCGGCAGGTTATCAATCTCATCGATCCGTCCCACGGCGATATTTTCCCGCGCCGTCATTTCATAGCGCATGAAGTCCTGGAAGATCACACCAATTTCGCGGTAGAGATCCTCCAGGTTGTACTCCCGAAGATCAACTCCATCCAGCAAGACCTGGCCTTCGACCGGATCGTAGAGTCGCGTCATCAGTTTGACCAAGGTGGTCTTGCCTCCACCATTTTCCCCAATAAGTGCAACACGCTCCCCGGCGCGGAGATGAAAATTTAACCCGTTCAGCACGAGCCGGGAAGCCCCTGGATAGCGGAATGAAACATTGCGAAATTCGAATCCGCACACGATTGGGCGGGGAGCTCGCAGAGCGTTGGGCTTGGAGCGGATGGTAGGCTCCATTCTAAAAAATGCCAGCAAGTCGGTGAGGAACAGCGCCTGGTCCGCAATGCTGGACATCGTAGAGAAGACTTGTTGGATGTTGCCGCTCGCCTGAACTATAGCGCCGGTTAGAAAAATCAAGGTGCCGATCGTCAGGGATCCATTTACGGTCCGCCAAATAACATAAACGTAGGCTGAATAGTAACCGGCCGTGCCGATCATGGACAAAAAGGATCCCGCCATCAGCCTGCGGCGGGCTAGATCAACGTTCTCACGATAAATCTGATCCGAAAGACGGGTGAACCGTTCGACGAGAAAATCTTTTAGCCCAAAAAGTTTGAGCTCCTTCGCTGCTTCCCGGCTTCCGCCCAACACGCGCAGGTAGTCGAGTTCTCTACGGATTGGGGTTTGACGAAAGTTTCTCGCATATCCCAGGAACGCGAAATGGCTTTCGCCGAGAAATGCTGGAATGATACCCACGATCAGCAAGACCCAAAGCCATGGCGAAAACAACAGAATGGACACCGACAGCGAGGCGCCAATAATCACCTGCTGCACCAGTCGCCCAATAGACTGAATCATGCCCAGCCGGTCGGTGGCCTGCACCCGCGCCCGCTCCAACCGGTCGTAGAACACGGGATCTTCATAAGCCGTGAGATCCAGCTCCGCGGCGTGCTGCATCACCCGAATGCTGATATGGCGCGTGTATTTGTCCGCCAGTAAAGCATCGAGATAGTCAATCGTCCGACCCAGAATGCTGCCGGAAATGGCAAGGACGAATTCCCCCGCCACCAACCACCAGAAAAACCGTGGCACGGGCTCATGGCTGGAGAGCACGTGCGCGATACGGTCAATAATGAGTTTCGTGATCCACAAGGCCGCCAGAGGGATCAGCGAGCTGATCAGCCGGAATACCAACCCAAGTGAAACAACCAGCGGCCCCGATTGCCAGACAATCCTGAGGACGGGGGGGACATTGCGGAGTGCCGCGAGGCGCTCGCGCCAACCACCCCAGAAATTTTCCCCATCAACCATTGTCAGTCCCTATCGGACAACGAGTGGATCGTTAAAGATGCCAAAAGCGTTTCGGAGGTTTTGGCAGGTAAACGAAATATGGAGCGCCGAGCAATATTTTTTTGTCGGCCTGCATCACCCGATGCAGCAACTTCACGTCGAATTCCCATTCGAGGAAGCTGTGTTGTCTACCTCAACGATTGTACGATGGGAGATCAGAATGGGCTGCATTCGTTTATGTGTTTTAAATGTGTGGCTTACAGGAAGGGAGCCTTGGGCATCGCAAGAACCGCCTACTTTAGTACTTCTTGAAACCGGCGCGCCGCATGCCGCGCTGCGCTGTCTCGTTCCTCATGAAGGTATTCCAAACGAATCCCGTTCTTAGATTCTCCGCCATCACCAGGGTGATCCCTGTGTCGATCGCGATCACGTCCGTGTCGTACCAATTGGTCAAAGGGTTAAATGCATTCACGAATCCATACTTGCTCCAGGCCGAGGGATAACGATCTTTGATGGTCCGTAACACGCGCATCACCGGTTGTGGCAGGAACGGTAAGGAACCAGCCGACGCGCTGGGCACGATGGTTCCATCAATCGGTCCGACCGCGGGCGGCCCTCCCCAAACCACGTAGCCGTGGGGAGAATCCGAAGCGCTAATTCCCCACAAGTCCTCTCGGTAGCTGGAGAAATGCTTGTTTAATTCCAGGCAGAAATGCCGATGAACTTCGGTTGCGGTGACAGAATTTCGGAAATAATCCGCATATTTATCACGCTTCCGCCGGAAATCAAACCAGGCTTGGGAATACTGATGGACAAAGAGCGGCGCGAATGAGCCAATGTAGCGCATACCTGCATACTCGAACGTTAGACGCTTCCATGCCGCCCAAGTCTCCTCACGAAGTGGATGGGTGGTGGAACCGAGACCCAGTAAATACAGCATCATCAATTCGCTGTAGTTGTCCCAGCGATAGGGCAGGAAGCCCGTCTCTGGCGTCCATCCGTGGGGAAGCAAGGCTGTATCTTCGGACAACCAGGTCCATTCCACCCGATCAAAGACCTCGTCCGCGAGCGCTTGGATTTCTTCGGTAGGAAAATACTCCCGGCAAGCCAGGACTCCGCAAAGCAGGATCGCGGTGTCTACGGAAGAAACTTCGGCGTCCCAGACTCGCTCACCAGTATTGATGTTGGCCCAATGGTAAAAGAATCCGCGATGATGTGGAAGTTTTCCCCAAAGGCACATCAAAGTGGCTAGCACCCGTTCCTGCGCTGCCGCGCGTGAAACGAATCCGCGTCTTTCGCCAATGCACAATGCCGTCAGCCCGAAACCCGTGGCCGCAATGCTTCCGACGATACCCTTGTCGGCAACATGAACGTTGCATCGATCTTTCACCAACCCCGTCTTCGGACTGGCCTGCTCCCAGAAGTATTGGAAATTGGCCTTCTCCAAATCATTAAGAAACTTGTCGTCCTCCGCTGTGATCGAGAACGGACCCATCCCGGCTGCCGAAGCGCCCTTCGGCTGGGCGAATGCGAAGGAAGCGAATGGTAGGCACCCAACTATGCCCAGAATTTGCCCTACAAAATTCCTGCGGGAAGACGCTTTGGCGGGGTGAGCGGTCATTGTTTCGGT
The DNA here is from genome assembly GCA_043746935.1 of Acidobacteriaceae bacterium. Taxonomy (GTDB): domain Bacteria; phylum Acidobacteriota; class Terriglobia; order Terriglobales; family Acidobacteriaceae; genus JANXUC01. The sequence goes on from JAYTQD010000056.1 coordinate 29,238, forward strand.
AGCAGCAAGCTTAAATGATCTGAATATCGCTTGGATACAAAATGTGGGTCACCAGTATGCTCCCGCCGTGTATTCGACGGCGGAGGGCGCGCCATCCCAGCGCATATCTCGTAAACTACTTCAGGGACTATGAAGACAGGAACAAAACGCTCGCTTTGGATGGTACTGGCTTTGGCCGCCGCTCTGATTCTGGTGGGAGTCCTGATTCGTCGTCACCTTCTGAAGCCGTGGACGATCATGGGCGTGGTAGTCGTGCAGGATGCTGACACCAGAAAGCAGTTGCCCATTGCAAACGTGGAAATAACGACGACAGACCCTCTGGAGGTTGCGCCCAGCCGATCCGACTCGTCCGGCTTCTTCAAACTCAAATTGAGTCAGAACCTAAAGAGAGGCCGCATTGTCACCCTGAGGTTCCGGCATCCGGCCTTCGAGCCTCTTGCAATCGACGAAATCGTGGACGATAAAATCTTTGTCGTTCACCTCGTGCCATCGTCCACAAATGCTGACGACGTCCCCCGTCGGCCTGTCACAGCTGTGGGCAATGTCCAAGTGCGTTATTCACTGAAAGCTATGAGAACGGTCAACATCGGCAGCGCGGTGAAGACGTTTCAGATCCAGAATGTTGGAAACATTCCATGCGAGCAGCAACCCCCATGCTCGCCTGACGGCAAATGGAAAGCTACGGTTGGGACTGCCACGCTGGACGCGGGCTTGGGCAACGCATTTCAAAATGCCCGAGTTTCATGCATTGCAGGGCCCTGCCCTTTTACGAGGATTGAATCCGACGAAGCTTCGAACAATAACCAGACGATCACGGCTTCCGCCCGAAACTGGTCCGACCCAGCCACGTTCTTGGTGGAAGCAGAGGTGGTCCATACTATGGAGAGCCCGATCGACCGCCAATCCTACCCAATCATCTATGGGTCTGCCCTCACCTTTACGTTGCCGAACGACGCCGAGGGTGTAAGCCTCGAAGCAGATATAGCAGGCAAATCTGTCATTTTTCCGCTAGGCCCAGACCTTTACCTGACTTGGGCGAATTGCAGCATCACGGTTCACCGGGACGAAACAAGCATGTACCATTGTGACCTCAAACCAAGTTTTCGGTTTCAATCACAGCCGTAGTAAGGGCATGTGCCGCGCTCGATTCATCTACCCGATTATGGGACAGCTTCTTGGAAGCAATTTCTAGGTACCCGGCATCTCCGCCCGCCCGGCGGTAGATTGTCATTTCTGATGGGCAGGATGAAGGTTCCAGACTTGCTTCCCGGAATCGCGCTCAAATGGAAGCTTTGCGTTTCCCCAATACCGTACTTGTGAATGTGGGGCGAGAAAACCGCGCCGTTACTCTTTCCGATGACCAGATGACGCAGTGGCAAGAGGCAAAAAAGTATTACAACAGCAAGGTCGATTGGATCAAGCGGAGCCGGGTACCGGGTCTTTGAACAGCGCTGAAATCTACGATCCCGTCGCAGGCACATTTACCGCAATTACTGGAACACTCGCCGCCTCTCGCGCTTTTCATTCCGCAACACTCCTGAACGGCGGCAAGGTTCTGTTTACGGGAGGCAGCAACGACTCTGGCAGCGTTCCAGTTGCTCGCAGTAGCGCCGAGGTCTTTGATCCAACGAGCCAAACTATCAGCCCGCTCGACAACCTGACGAGCGTTCGCATGTCGCAGGCGGTTAGCCTTCTCAATGACGGAAGAATCCTCATCACGGGCGGTACGGACGGAACCAGCGTTTTCAATACGGCAGAACTCTATGCCGCGGGCCAACTTTCTGGATTGACCAGTGTCAGTATCGCGCCCGCCGCGCCTTCGATTTCCTCGGGAACCGCGCAACGTTTTACAGCAACCGGAACGTTCAGCGATGGCAGCACGCAGCCGCTCAGTTCCGCGCTCTGGATTTCCTCAGCCACCGTCACGGCTACCGTTAGCAACGACCGCACGAATTCCGGCGTCGCCGCCAGCGCGAGCCAAGGTACTGCCACCGTCACAGCCACTGTGGCTGGAGTCAGTGGCTCGGCAACCCTCACGGTGATCGCTCCCGTCCTGCAATCGGTTGCCGTCACGCCCTTGAACCCCACGTTCCCGTCAGGATTTGCCCAGCAATTCAACGCCACCAGCGTCTTTTCTGACGGAAGCTCACAAAATGTGACATCCACGGCAACCTGGAGTTCCTCGAACCCCTCGATTGCGTCCGTAAGCAGTAGCGGTCTCGTGACTGCGATATCGGCTGGTAGTTCTGTTATTCAAGCCAATTCGGGCGGGTTTACAGGTTCGACCAGCATCACGGTCACCGGTACGGTTCCGGCCATGCTTACGGTCTCTCCGGCAACTGCAACGGTCAACCTGGGTACGCACCAGCAGATCACAGCCCTTGGCACCTACAGCGACGGTTCGACCCGCGACCTTACGACGTCGGTAACCTGGAGTTCCAGCGATACATCGGTGATGTTCATTGTGCCGAGTTCTGGCCTCGCGTTTCCCACAGGCCTCGGCACTGCCGTCGCCACTGCAACTCTGGGAAATCTCAGCGCGACCGCATCCCTCACGAGCGTCACCCCGCCGCCACTGCCCAGTGCGCCTGTCCTGCTCTCGGTGACGCCAACCGTCGTTTCAGCCGGGGCGCAGATCACATTGACTGGTTCAGGCTTCGGCTTAAATCAGAGTGCTGGAAGCGTTTGGCTTGGGACTGCTCCCGGTTTGGTGGTGAGTTGGAGTGACACTCAAATC
>JAYTQD010000057.1:0-5332 GCA_043746935.1 Acidobacteriaceae bacterium
CCGCCGCCGATTTTCGCCGCAACTATCTCTCGCTCGGTTCCGTCTTCTTCCAGCGTGGCTACTACGAACAATCCGAAGCCTCCTTCCGCACCGCCGTTGCCCAGGATCCCAAAAACGCCGAGGCTCACTACGGCCTTGGCAGCGCCTGCCTGAAGATCCAAAAAATCGGAGAAGCCCGCGCCCATTTTGAACAAGTCACTACGCTCCACGCCACTTATCCCGATACTCTTCCCAACGCCTGGAACAATCTCGGCCTGCTCGCTACGCAGGAAGGGAATACCGCGGCAGCCATTCCGTTCTTCGAAGAAGCTCTTCGCCTCAATTCCGAGCACTTCATCGCCCTGGTCAATCTTGGCAACGCCTATCGCCAGCAAAAGCAGTGGGACGACGCCCGCAAGACTCTGGCCCGCGCGCTCACCACAAAACCTGACGACCCCGAAGCCAACTACAGCCTCGGCATGGTGTACGCGCAACTCGACGACACCGCACAGGCCTTCGACTACCTCCAGAAGGCCCTAAAGTCCCGCCCCGACTATCCGGAAGCCCTCAACAACCTCGGCGTCCTCTATCTCCGCACCCGCCGCCGCGACGAGGCGGTGGCCAGTTTTGAGGAGTGCATTCGCGTCGCGCCCGCCTTTGATCAGTCGTATCTCAATGTTGCGCGTGTCTACGCGCTGGAGGGGGATGCGGCGAAGGCGCGGGCTGTTCTGGTCGCATTGCTGAAGCAGCGCCCTGGTCACGCGCAGGCACAGAATGCCTTGGCAGCATTGCCCTAGGTGCGCTTTTTGAGCAAGTGCCACGCTTCGCGATAGGTTCAGAATTTCTCCACGAACTGCCGATGTTCCGAATATTGAAATCGTAGAAGTGCCATCAGCCTTTACTCGCGAATTGCCCCATTCAAGCCAAAAGTTGCTTGAATGGGGCACCAATGCAGCAAAAGGGTTTCTGCGTTTGGCCGAGTTTCACGTATAAAAGAACCGGAGGCTCTCAGTATGCGCAGAATTCGATTGTCGGTCCGATTTTTGAATCCAGTCTTGAGTACGGTGATCGCAACCGCCTGCTTTTTGTGGGCCATGATCGCAACAGGGCAGATGCCGACTTCGATCACAGCGAGTGGCGCAGCCGACTGGAAGGCGGTAGAAGCGGCGATGGGCCGTCCCGGCCAAATGCAACCGGGTGACGTGATCAAGTTTGGGATGCCGAGAAAAGACCTTCACATCACGCTCGACGGCGTCGAGATCAAGCCGGGGCTCGCGTTAGGTTCGTGGGCAGCCTTCAAACGGGAAGGCGCTGGCGCTATGGTGATGGGCGACTTGGTTCTCACTGAGGACGAAGTGGAACCCGTCATGATGAAGCTCCAAGAGGGCGGCATCCACGAATCTGCTGTTCATAATCACTTGATTGGAGAATCGCCCCATGTGATGTATATGCACATCTCCAGCCACGGCGATGCTATGCAGATGGCGAAGGCCATCCACGATGCGGTGGCGTTGACGAAGACTCCCGGCGCAGATGTGGCTCCTGCTACACCCAGTCCCGCAACAGCAGTCCCGCCTGAACTTGGTTTTGATCAGAAGCAGGTGGAGCAGATTCTCGGGCACACGGGGAAGGTGAATGGTGGAGTGCTTCAGATCGGTGTGCCAAGGAACGAGACGATCACCGACTCGGGTATGACGGTTCCGCCATCGATGGGCGTATCGACTGCTCTGAACTTCCAACCGACCGGCGGCGGCAAGGCTGCGATCACCGGAGATTTTGTGCTGCTTGCAAGTGAGGTGAATCCCGTTATCAAAGCGTTACGTCAGAACGGTATTGCTGTGACCGCGCTGCACAGTCACATGCTGATGGAAGAGCCGCGCCTCTTTTTTATGCACTTCTGGGCCAATGATGATGCGCTGAAACTAGCGAAAGGATTGCGGGCTGCGCTCGACAATACCAACTCAGCAAAATGAACTCTGAAACCAACTCGACTGTGACCGAACCAACGAAAGTGCCACTCACTCAATTCGTGGGATATTTCCTGTGGCTCGGAACCGTGGGTTTTGGCGGGCCGATTGCCCTTGCCGGACACATGCAGCAAGATCTCGTCGATCAACGCGGCTGGGTACGCAAAGAAGACTACCTGGAAGGGCTGGCGCTAGCGCAACTCGCTCCGGGTCCGTTGGCAGCGCAGCTCGCGATTTACCTCGGCTACATTCGCGCCGGTGTGCTCGGAGCTACGGCCGTGGGTGTGGCGTTCGTGTTGCCATCATTCCTGATGGTGCTCGCTCTCTCGGCGGCCTACGTGCGCTTTGGCGGGCTGCCTTGGATGCAGGGAATGTTCTATGGAATTGGCGCTGCCGTGATTGGAATTATTGCCCGGTCCGCGGTGAAGCTGACCAAACTCACGCTCGGGAAAGACAAGTTGCTGTGGGGAATCTTCGCGGTTCTGGCGATCTCGACAGCATGGACCTCACGAGAAATCATCTGGCTTTTCTTGTTAGGCGGAGTCGTTACCGTTGTGGCCAAGGCCTTGCCGTCTCGCCAACAGGCGGGAACAGCGGTCTCCTTGCTTTTTCCCGCCGTAGCTGTGGGGACGAACAACACATTGCTGCAACTCTTTCTCTATTTCGCCAAGGCGGGAATGTTTGTATTCGGTAGTGGACTCGCTGTCGTGCCGTTTCTCTACGGTGGAGTGGTGCAAGGTCATCATTGGCTGACCGACAAACAGTTCGTTGACGCCGTTGCGGTGGCAATGATCACACCGGGGCCGGTGGTCATCACGGTTGCCTTTATCGGCTATCTGGTTGCGGGTGTGGCGGGAGCGACGGCGGCAGCGCTGGGAATTTTCTTGCCTGTTTATCTCATCGTTATACTGCTGGCGCCATCCTACAAGCGTTGGGCCAAGAACCCGCAACTGAATGCGTTCGTGCGAGGTGTGACTGCGGCGGCAACTGGCGCGATTGCTGGCGCGGTGATTGTGCTGGCACGGCGCTCTGTTTACGATCTCCCTACCATGCTGATTTGTGCTGTCAGCCTTGCTGTGCTGTTTCGCTGGAAGGTTCCTGAGCCCGTTCTTATACCGTGCGCGGCGGTAGCGGGGTTAGTGCTGCGGCATACGTGAAATCGATGCGAGACTATCTCGGTGGCGTCGGCCCACCCAGCAAATCTACAAATAGTTTATAAAACTTCTCTGTATCCAAATCCACCTGGATCTCAACCGGCTGCACCTCGACCTTAGGCTTGTCGTTGTCGGTCCAAGTGAGGATGTTGCCGTACCCCGCGCCGCGCGCGAGGTCGATATCCATGTAGCGCGTTTCTTTTTTGGTAATGATACTGGGCTCAAGCCAGGCGGCTGAGGCGAGCTCATCCCAGAGGTAGTTGTAGTCGCCCTGAAGCTTGCTGTATTGCGCGATATAACGCGCTGATGCGGAGTTACCCGCTTTGACGCGGTCGATGAGAGCATTGGTCATGCGCGTTTTCACGGAAATATCCACTGTGGTGCAGATAATTTTCTTCCACGGAGCGCGCAGGACGATGTGAGCGGCCTCCGGGTCGAACCAGATGTTGAATTCGTGGCGCGGTGCGTTCACAAATTCGGGATTGTCGGTGATGGGGCTGAGGCTTGCGCCCATGAAGACCAGTTCTTTCGCCAGCACGGAAAATTCCGGATCAATGGAAATGGCGAGCGCCAGATTGGTCATGGGGCCGCCCGCGTAGATCGTGACCTCATGTGGATACTTGCGGACCATGCGAACTAGAAAATGCGCAGCGTCTTCGTCGATGGGTTTGGTGGTGGGTTTGCCCTCAGGCATGGCGCCCAGGTCGTCGGGGGCGTGATAGAACTTCGGTGTCCACGCGCCGAGCCACTGCACGGTGCCGAAGCGGCGCTCCCACATTTCAGTTTCTGCTTTGGTGCGGACCAGAGGGTACTCCGCGCCCGCAGCGACGGGGATGTCGGTGCGCCCAATAATTTCCAGCATGCGCAGCGTGTGGGCGACTTCTTCCTTCAGCCACTGGTCGCCGGTCACCACGGTGATGCCTAGGACATCGGTCTTCGGCGACTGAATCAGTACGAGCATCGATTGCTGATCAGTGCCAGCAGGCCCTGCCGCGTCCTGGTCGATGATGATTTTGCGTTTTTCCTCACCTTTACCCCAGGTTAAGCAGGTCATCAGCAGTACGGTTGCGGCTAAAAACAAAATCCGGGCGAGTTTCATCGTTTTCTCCGAGAAATCACAAAGCTGGAAAGTATAGCAGGCGCGGTGCCTAGGGTGTTAGCAGATGGCTCCTGGCGCCGCGCAAGGTGGCATTCATCTTTGTAATTTGCTGCGGCGAAAAAGTACGCTGCACGGGAAGCGTTCCGGACGGACTGCCCGGCGCAACACAGCCGCCAAAGTAGCTCATAGCGTTCTGTGGATCGGGGGTAAAGGTAAAGGAGACGCTCCCGCCGGACGTATGACCGGAAGCGGTGATGCTTCGGTTGACGCAGACGTTTTGGCCTTTCGCGTCAAAAAGTTGAGGTGAAGGGTCGGGAGGCGTATCGCTCAGCAGATCCCCGTCCAGGGCTACATTGGCGGACCCGCCGTTTGATGTGATCCAGTCGACCACGGCCTGCTCGGCGGTTGGCCCGGTCAAGGTCGCTATACCTCCGTAGATAGGCCCTTTTCGGTCCGTCCATGCGTTGAACGTGTGGTAGAGCCCCAGGTAGTGGCCGAGTTCGTGGGCTACGAACGAGCCGTTCTGCAACTCCAGGTACGACTGCGGAAGAATTTGATTGGGCAGTGCTACGTAGTCCTGTTGGATTTCGTTGGTGCCCAGCGGTGACGCTGCGCCCGGGATGGGCGGAGGATAGGCATTTCCGTTTCCGGTGACGGCGGCGGGATTATTGCCCCAGCGTAAAAGACAGACGATCCTTCCCGGATGAATCCCAGCAATCGCGTTTCCTCGAGTCCGCATATTTGTGCCGTCGCTGTTGAGTTCGTCGTCATTCATGGGCTGCCAGTCGTGAAGCGGATCGAACACCATGTGGATGCCGGTGCCGCGGTAGGAGAGATTGATTTTGGGGACCAAGTCGGCAAATTGATTGGCGGAAACGTTGGGGGCGTGGGAAGTCCCGTTGGAGTCGGTTAGGGGGATTACGAACAGATGCACGTCCACCCACAGCACCAGAAGGGTCATGTGCGAACTTCTGGAGATTCCGCCGTGGAAGTTTTCTGCTTCGGCCCATAAATCGACTGTGAGTGTTTGGAACGACCTCTTAAGGTCGCTCACGGTGAAGTCGTAGGTGGTGGATCGAGTTACGTTGGTGAGGTCGCCAACTTGGGCGCTGCTGGTGTCTTTTGCTGCGGGC
>JAYTQD010000058.1:0-5327 GCA_043746935.1 Acidobacteriaceae bacterium
CATAGCATTCTGGGGGAAGAAAGCGGCAGTCTGGCGGCGACCACTGCTTCTAGTATGGGCTATCGCTGGTATGTGGATCCACTTGATGGCACGACAAACTTTGCGCACGGTTTCCCGGTTTTCTGCGTGTCGTTGGGCATCGAACGGCTCAACGCGGCAGGGAAAGCACAACGCGTCGCTGGAGTCGTCTATGATCCCACACGCGACGAGCTTTTCTCCGCGGAACTGGGACGCGGCGCTTTTTTGAATGGCGCGAAAATCAATGTTTCCGCCACCGCGACACTGAAAGACTGCCTGATTGCCACCGGTTTCCCCAGTCAGAAGCGGCATAAAAACCCGAATATTTATTTTTACCACCAGCTTACTTTGAAGACGCACGGTGTTCGGCGCGCGGGATCCGCGGCGCTGGATTTGTGCTATGTGGCCTGCGGACGCTACGACGGCTTTTGGGAATTCAACCTGAACCCCTGGGATACGGCGGCTGGCGTGCTGATTGCGCAGGAGGCGGGTGGCACAGTCACAGACTTTGCGGGTGGAGAGTTCGATATTGCCAGCCATCAAGTGCTGGCCACGAACGGCCTAATCCACTCCGTGCTCAAGCAGGAATTTGCCGAGATCTTTGCCGGGCGCGGTCTTGATCCGCTTCCTAGCCCTGTGGAATATGCCCGCAACCAAACGAATCCGAAGACTCAATCCTAAATTCGTATTTCCTCAATCGTTGCGTTGAACTGATATTCTACTAGGGAATAATCATGCGTTCCCTAACCTTGTTTTTCGCCGCCGTTCTTGCGTTGAGCCTTCTGGGCGCGTCGTCCAACGAAAAAAATTCCACGAAAGAATCTGCCGGCGAAGCTGCGCGCCAGAACAATCTGGGCGTGGCCTACATGAACCAGCAGTTGTTTGAGCGCGCGCTCAAGAACTTTGACGCTGCCGTCGCGGCAGATCCGAAGCTGAATTTGACGCGCCTCAATCGGGCGATTGCTTTGCTGAATCTGCAGCGCGTGGACGAGGCCAAAGCATTGTTGGACGAAGTGGTGAAGGCGGACCCCAAGAACCCGACCGCCTGGTACAACCTCGGCCTAATGTTCAAGAACAGCGGGGATGTTGAGAAAGCAGTCGATGCTTTTCAGCACGTAACTGAAATTGATGCGAACGACGCGGATACGTGGTACTTCCTAGGCTCCGCGCACCTGCAAGCGCGCCAGTTTCCCGATGCCATTGCCGCGTTTGAACATGCTATCCAGCTGAATGCTACGCACGCTTCCGCGTGGTTTGGGTTGTCGCGCGCCTACCAACAGTCGGGCGATTCCACGAAAGCTCGGGAGCATCTGGTTCGCTTTCAGCAGATCACCCAATCGAAAATCGGCACGCCCATGAGCTTGGCGTATGGAGAACAGGGAAAATACTCGCGTGTGTTGGAATCGGCTGCCGTGACGCAGCAGGTTCCGGCGGCAATTCCCGTGCGTTTTGTTTCCGTAACGGATCAATCTGGGTTAGCGAGTCACTCGACGGGTGACGCTGCTGACATCGCCAGTTTTCTCGGTCCCGGTGCTTGTTTCCTCGATTACGACGGTGATGGCAGCATGGACGTGTTTCTCGCCGACTCCGGACCCACGGGCGGGATGACGCTTTATCACAACCTGGGCAAGGGCAAATTCGAAGACGTTACGCGCAAAGCCGGCCTCGATCCATCGCTGCACGCGATTGGATGCACGGCAGGGGACTACGACAACGACGGTTTGGTGGATATTGCGGTGACACTGAAAGACCTCGTGCTGCTGCTGCACAACGAAAAAGACGGCAAGTTTAAGGATGTCAGCGAAGCCGCCGGAATCAAGAGCGACGCCTTCGGTGCAGGCGTGAACGTCGGCCTCACCTTTGTGGACTACGATCACGACGGCGATATTGATCTCTACGTTTCGCGCTACAGCGCCGATGCTCTGTTTGATCCGCGCAAGTCGGCCGTGGGCGCACAGGCTGCCAAAGTTGTAGGAGCGAACATCATGTTCCGCAACAATGGGAATGCGACGTTCACGGAAGTTACGGCGGTTCTGGCATTGCAGGGAAGTGGCCCCAGTTTTGCCGCTGTAGGTACGGACTCCAATAATGATCGCGCTGTGGATTTGGTGGCAACAGCGTGGCACGTGGCTGCTCCGACGATTTACGAAAACCCCCGTGAAGGAAAATTCGTCGCGCGTGAACCGTGGTCGGCAGCCATGCCCGCACCGGCGGTTGGCATCTCGGTTCTCGATTTCGATAAAGACGGCTGGATGGACTTGGCATTCACCCACTGGGGCTCGCCTGCGCTCACGCTCTGGCGCAACCAGGAAGGGAAGAGCTTTGAGCCTGTCGCACTGCCGGCGACGAACTGGGTCCGCGCCTGGGGAGTTGTGGCGTTTGATTACGACAACGACGGATGGATGGACCTCGCCGCAGTCGGCGAAACCACCGACGGACGTGGCGAAGCGCGGTTATTCCGCAACCTTGGGCCTGACGGTTTCCGCGACGTCACTGCCGAAGTGGGCTTGGACAAAGTAACGCTGAAAGACCCGCGAGCGATTCTCACGGCAGACTATGACAACGATGGCGCGACGGACCTGCTGATCACGCAAAATCATGGTCCTGCTGTGCTTCTCCGCAATGAAGGTGGAAATAAGAATCACTGGCTGCGGTTGGCGTTCCGTGGCTTGAACGACAACCGGAGCGCAATCGGCACGAAAGTCGAAGTCTTTGCGGGCGCCAACCGGCAGAAGTGGGAGATTGCGGGTTCCTCTGGCTATTTAGGTCAAAGCTCGACGGTGATCACGGCGGGCCTGGGCGCATCCACGGAAGCCGATATTGTGCGGATGCTTTGGCCCACTGGTGTCTTGCAAGATGAAATCGAAGTGCCCGGCGATAAGCAGCAAGACTTTACCGAGATCGACCGCCGTGGCAGTTCCTGCCCCACGCTATTTGTGTGGGATGGCACAAAGTATCGTCTGATCGCGGACGTACTTGGTGCGGGCGTCCTCGGGCATTGGGTTGCGCCAGGGGAACGCAACATTCCGCGAGCCACGGAATACGTCAAGATTGATCGCGACACGATGCAACGCCGTGATGGCAAGTTGAGCTTCCGCCTGATGGAGCCGATGGAAGAAGTGGTCTACCTGGATCGGGTGCGATTGCTGGCCATTGATCACCCGGCGAATGTCGAGGTCTATCCCAACGAGTTTTTCGCTGCGAATCCGCCGTATCCAGCGTTCAAGGTCATCACCAGCCGTAACGCGAAACCTCCGGCGGGCGCATGGGACGACCACGGGCGTGACCTGCTTCCAGATTTGCTGGCGCACAAATATGTCGGTGACTTCGAGCTGCTGCCCTTCAAAGGGTTCACCAAACCGCACAGCCTGGAACTGGATCTGGGCGAGAATTACAACGGCGCGTCTCCTCTACGGTTGTTGCTGGACGGCGAGATTGAATACTTTACGGCCACAGGCATGTACGCGGCGAGTCAAGCGGGCGTGCAGGCTACATCGCCGTACGTGGAAGCGCAGAACGCGCAAGGCAAGTGGGTGAAGGTGATGGACGACATGGGATTTCCAGCGGGCTTGCCGCGAACCATGGTTGCCGACCTCACCGGGAGATTGCCCGCAGGCACGCGCCGCATTCGTATCTGGACGAACCTGCAAATTTATTGGGATTCTATCCTCATTGATCGGACCGCGCAGGATTCCAATGTCAAGGTTCGTGCCGTGCCACTCGATCACGCGAAACTTGGATTCCACGGTTACCCGCGCCAGACCGAAGGTGTTCCCGCGGGGAACGTGCAGTATGTCTACGAAGATGTGAGCGCGACTGGGCCGTATGCGCGACAGGCTGGGACTTACACGCGCTATGGCAATGTTCTCCCACTGCTCACAGGCTTTGACGACCGCTTTACCGTGTTTGGCTCCGGCGAAGAGGTGGCGCTGGAATTCGATCCATCGGCGCTGCCGACCGTACGTAGTGGTTGGGTGCGAGACTACTTTTTCCTGGCCAATGGTTACGAAAAAGATATGGACTTCTACGCCGCGGAAGGTTCGACGGTTGAGCCGCTTCCGTTCCGTTCCATGAATACATATCCATATCCTGGCAAAGCGTACCCGCTTGATCTGGCGAACCTGAATTCGTTCTTGATGTACAACACGCGGCATCTTTCTGGCAATGAGCCGCGTGGGTACGCGTATTCGTATGCGGAGAAACATTAGGGTCCCCGTCATATTGATGATGCCGCATTGGCCCGATCCCAAGGGCTGAAGCCCATATTGTTTTGCCTTAAGAGTCACGGCTAAAGCCGTGACCTATCGTGTATCGTTGTTGATGTAGCATCAATTTTGTCAATGTATCAATCCGAAGCCAAAGGCTCTCCCGGAGGCTTTATGTCCACTGCTCCTTACTCCATTCCGCCTGCCACCATGGTGATGCTTGGTACACGCGACGTGCATAATAGCATTCCGTTTTACCGCGACAAGCTCGGGCTGAAGCTGACGCAGCAGTTTGAGGGATTCGCGTTTTTCAACGCAGGTAATATCACGCTCGTGCTCAACGAAGGACTAGCGCAGTCGGCGGAACACATCGCCGGTGCGACGGAAATTGTCTTCTCCGTGGAAGATATCCGCGTGGCTCACGAGGCGCTCAAGAATCAGGGCGTGCAGTTCGCGAAAGATCCTTTTCAGGTCACCGGACCCATGTGGGCCGCCCATATGCGAGACCCCGATGGTCACTGGCTCTCGATTTTTGGTCCGGAAGGCAAATAGCACTGCGGGACGCGCGGCGTATTAAAACGTTTGCATAGACCGAAACCATCGCATCTTTCGATTTGACAGTACCCCCTATGGCATAGAACAATCGCGCAGTCTTCTTGGCGTGAAAAATCGTTAGTCTCCCCAAAAAATGTCGCCAACCGAAATCACCGCCTCCGCCCCCAGACTCCGTCGCGCCCTCACACTCTGGGATCTGATCCTTTACGGCATCATCGTCATTCAACCCACGGCCCCGATGCCTGCCTATGGAGTTTTCAGCAACGCAGGCCAGGGCCATGTGGTTACGTCCATCCTGATTGCCATGGTTGCTATGGTCTTCACGGCGATGAGCTATGGCCGCATGGCGCGCGTATACCCGAGCGCGGGTTCGGCCTATACCTACGTGGGGCGCGAGCTGCATCCGTCGCTCGGCTACGTCACTGGCTGGAGCATGACCATGGACTACATTCTCAATCCATTGATCTGCACCATCTGGTGCGCCAAGGCGATGGCGGATTTGTTGGCCGGAACGCAGTATCAGCTTCCGTATCCTGGGCTGCTTTGGCC
>JAYTQD010000059.1:0-1987 GCA_043746935.1 Acidobacteriaceae bacterium
TTGAAGATGTTGGGATCATCGAGGCTGCCGGCCCACAATCCCTGCAGTTCAGGTACCAGATCTGCGAGGATGAATAGGTTTGATCCGCAGTTAGTGCACCATCCACGGTGCACCTCGCTCCCGCTTTCTGCGTGTACCATGGAATACTTTGCTGCGGGGCCAGTGATTTTAAGTGCAGTTTTCGGCACATACATCACTGGACAGTAGCCGCTGCCGCTCGCGCGCTGGCAATCTCGGCAATGGCAATTCCATGAGAACAAAGGTTGGGCGGAGCATTCGTAGCGCAAGGCGCCGCACGAGCAACCGCCGGTGAAAGGTAGTTTCATTTCTTATCCTCCATAGGTGTAAGTATTGCGCACTCATTGCGGCGCGCGGCCGCTTGCTTACATATCCGCGGGGTTGCATGACCCCGCGGCTCTTATGCTTTGCTTACAGCTTCAGCCTACCTGGATGCGCTTAAAATATTTTACCACTTTCTCGTCCGCCGAAAACGGCTCGGGAACTTGAACGCCACGCGCGCACGCCGGACGCGCGGCCATGGTCGCCATCCAGCAATGCAGATCGGGCAGATCGTCGACGTGTATAGGAATCCAAATTAGAGGGGCCAGGAACGCATTGTTTTCATGGCTTCCCTTAATTCCTTGCCGAGTTGCTGGCGATTGGTTCGGGGGAACCTTCAGGGTCGGGACTAGATAGTCTTTGGCAGGAAAGAATTCGACCACGGCCCCTTTATTTTGTCCTACTACTTTCGGCTTAGGCCATTTGGCCTATTGTGGAGCGTTAGAAATACGAGCACACTCGCTATTCATTGTACGAAGGAATTCCCGGTGGGGCGCTTTAGGACCATAGGCTGAGATAAGCGATGCGCATCCAACGATTACACGTTGTTGGGGTTCAGTTCAGTCAGCCAAACGTATCGCGCTGAACATCGCCAAGATAGACTTTAGACACGGTGCTGATAGCCCTGCGGATCGGGTTCGAAAATAAGGTTCGAACGAGAACACTAATCACTGGTAATTTTCAACGAAAGGAGAATTGACAATGAACATAAAGATCACTGCTACCGCCTCCGGAAGCCTCACTCCCCCGACGGCGCCACCGACTGACACTGTGACAAACGGAGATTTTCTGATCGGACCCAATCCTGCAGCCGGGCTAACGGGTGATGGCCAAGATGAGGAGACGAGTTGGACATTCAAGTTTGCTGGTGACCCAAATTTTCTCCTTTTTTCACCGTCGCGCCCGTTGACATCCGCGCTTCTCACTTTGACTCTGACGCCAGAAGACGCTTTGATCGCTACCGACGGTGTTTTGATAGAAGGGCTGGGAACCATTGGTGGTTCTATTCCTAATGCTCCAGAGATCCAGGGCCTTCCCGTCGGTGTTACTAACACCATCAACATGCAGTTGCTCGACAGGTTGCCTGGTTACAGTTCTGCTGCCATCCTTGGGGTCTTCAGCGCTGGCGGTGGCCAAATCCCGATGCGCTATGCCGACGACTCTATCATCTCCTCGGCCAAGCTCGAGCTGACTCAAGAGTCCCCGGCTTTTCAGTACGCAGCGAAGTTTGTTTGCGGAAAATCAGAGGGTAAGGTTGTGGCGCCCGGAGTCTATTTCACTGCGGTTAACGTGCACAATCCGACCTACACGGCGGTACGCTTTCGCATAAAGATCGCGGTCGCGTTGCCAGGGCTGGAGCCCGGCCCTGTTTCCAAGTTCTTTGATGCCAAACTCGGCCCGGATCAAGCGCTGGAAATCGACTGCCCGGACATCTTTAAGTATGCTGAAACTGACGCCAATTTCCTGAAGGGATTTGTCGTAATCGAGACCGACGTCGAACTTGACGTGGTCGCCGTATATACGGCGGCCGGCAGGGACGAACAGGTCGCAACGCTGCACACTGAACGTGTCCCTGCACGACGCCTTGAAGTTAGCGGGCTGCCGGATTTGATCCCCGTTCCCGATGCAAATGGTTCCTTTTGCAAGC
>JAYTQD010000060.1:0-5323 GCA_043746935.1 Acidobacteriaceae bacterium
TCGGCCGCCAAGTGGGTCCGGCGCTTTCGTGACCACGGCCGGACCGGATTGCTTGATCGCTCTTCGCGTCCGCATCGCATGCCGCGCTGCACCGCCGCCGAACGCGTCGCCCGCGTCGAGCAACTGCGCCGCGAACGCCGCACCGGCGTCCAGATCGCTCAAGCCACCGGCCTCAGTCGCGCCACCGTCAGCCGCATCCTCACCCGTCTGAAGCTCAACCGCATGCGCATGCTCGAGCCCAAAATCCCCATCGTCCGTTACGAGTATCCCGCTCCCGGTGACATGATCCACATCGATATCAAAAAGCTGGCCCGCATCCACAAACCCGGCCACCGTATCACCGGCAACCCGCAGGACGAAACGCGCGGCGCCGGTTGGGAGTTCCTCTACGTCGCCGTCGACGACCACTCCCGCATGGCCTACGTCGCCATGATGCCCGATGAAAAAGCCGTTTCCGCCAGCCATTTCCTTCTGGCCGCTGCGGCTTACTTCGTGCGTCATGGCTTCCGCCTCCGCCGCGTCATGACCGACAACGGCCCCTGTTTCATTTCCGACTTGTTCAAGAACACCTGCCAACATCTGCAACTCAAGCACGTCCGCACTCGCATCTACACCCCGCGCACCAACGGCAAAGCCGAACGCTTCATCCAAACCGCTATCCGCGAATGGGCCTACGCTCGGCTCTATCAGAACTCACAGCAACGCAACCAGCAGCTCGAACCCTGGCTCCACCAATACAACTGGCACCGCCCGCATGCTAGCCTAGATCAGAAACCACCTATCAGCCGTTCCGGACTCGATGTCAACAACCTGTTGAGACACAACATCTAAAGCCGGGCTTTTTCTGGACTCCGATCCCAGCGCTGAAGCGCTGGGCTACCCCAACCTGCTGAAATAGGGACTTACTGCGCCGCTGGCAGCGTGTACTCGAAATCGTAGGAATGTTTCCCGTCCACGATGTGAATTTCCATGCGCCCGGCCAGCCCGGCTAATTCTTCTGTTCCAGAATCTGGTACGACTGTAATCGTCAGCGTCGGAGTTCCGCGCGTCATGGTTCCGCTGTGTTGCAGGGCAAACGTGCCTTTGCGGCCATGCAGAGTTCCGCTGACCCGCTCCATCGCCACATACCCGGCTGAGCCTTTTACATCTCCCATGGTGGACAGCATCTGGCCTTTGCTTGTGGCTTCCAGGTCGCCGTGGAACTGTTTGTCGATGGACATCCGGCCCACCGACGGGTCGCCAACTTTCTCCTCCGCTGGCTGCGGATTCAGCTTCACGTCAAACGGTCCGGCTGCGTGCATGGGCAAAGATGTACCTTTCTGAACTGTATTTGGAACGGGTGATTGTGCGGACATAAAGACAGAAAAACCCACTGCCAGACACGTGACCGCGATCCTACTGATTTTTGCGGGAAATTGATCTTGCACCGGCGTTAGAACTGGTTTCATAAGGTTCCCCTAGTCGTGAAACCCGACCTCAGGGGCTAAAGCCCGCATTATTATTGGTCCTGATCGTCACGGCTGAAACCGTGACCTACCCAAAAGCATTTATGAAACAAGCTCTAGAAACGAACCTTCAGAATGGTCCCGTTGACACCGACCAACCACCCAGCCTTCGGACTCGCAAAAGCCACGGCCCAGTAACCGGTCACTCCCGGAAGCGCGAACCAAGTCTTCCCTTCGTCCGGCGTCCATGCTGCTCCGCCCGCATTCGCCGTAACGACGACAGCCCGCCCACCGTCTTCCGCTTCGCCATCATCACCCCGGCGCACGTAGCTCAAACCAAAAATCGCTCCGGTCACGGGAGCGGCGTTGGTCAGTGTCCAAGTTTTGCCGCCATCGCTCGACACCGCCGTCCCCGCCATATTGGGATCGGCAGGATCCAAATCACCGCCGCCGACAATACCATGCCACTCATCGCGGAAGTCGACGGAAAACGCGCCCGCGCTGGGCGAGACTACGATTGGCGTGTCATAGGCGTTCCAAGTATCGCCGCCGTCGCGCGTAGCCAGAATCCGGGCCGAAGTCGCACCGCCGGTAGCGATCCACGCATTTTCCTTGCCTTGTGTGGCCACGCAGGTACCACTCGACGCAAACGAAAACTCTCCCGCCAACGCCGGCGGCATATTCGCGCTGATGTCGTTCCAGGTCTTTCCATCGGTGGTGCGCAGGTCGGGAAACACGCCATTCACCGAGTCGCTATGCGCAATGCCCCGCCGCGGAGTCCAAAACGCAAAACAATCGTAGAACGCCGCCGGATTCTGATTCTCGAACTGCATCGTCCAAGTCGCGCCGCCGTCCACAGTTTTGTAGATGCGAAAATCGGTGGTGTTATTGCCAATCGACGATAGGTAAGCCACTTTGTCGCTCACACCCTGCACATCGCGGAATTGCAGCGCCTCGGCTCCCGTTACCACGCCCGCAGTCCAAGTCTTGCCACCGTCGGTCGTCTTGACAAACGTTCCCCCACGCCCCGATGCCCACACCACACGCGCGTTCACCGGACTGACCGCAATGAGACCTTGTGTAGTCCCGCTGTTTTGCGGCGTCAATTTGGGCTGATGAATTTTGTCGGCAAAACTCAGGGAGGCGAAAGCAAAAACAGCCGACAGGCCAACAACCAGCGCACGGTTCAGTGAGGAAAAGTTCAACATGGCCAATCTCCGGAGTGTGGATTCACTTCACGAGGCCGAAGTATAGGCCCGCCCGGAAAAAACTGTCAAACCGGAAAAACCCGGAACGCGCCGAGTGACGGCACGTTTGCCTACCCGCACGCCAATTCTTATATCGTGCCCGGGTGCCCCGTCCTTGTCGCGTTCCTCAGCGACAGGGCGGGGCTTGAGTATAGGTCGAAGCTCTTATTCCTTCTCTTTTTGGGTGGCCGTCATAAATTTCCCTAGCGGTTTCTCGTACGCAATTGAGTGTACCCAATCTTCGCTTTTATTTTGCCCTTCGCTTTTGCTACAATCGTCTCAGTATGGGCATTCTCGACAATGCAAAACAGGTCGCCAAAGCCGTAGAAGAGATTCACAATCTCGAACTCTACCAGCGCGTGCTCGGCCTCCACTCGGACATCATTGAACTCGTAGAGGAAAATAATCGTCTTCGCGGCGTGAATGAAGACCTCAACAAGAAACTTGAACTCCGAGGCAAGATGGCCTTCAAAGAGCCATTCTACTTCCAAGAGGGCGACCAAACACCCTTCTGTCCCGCTTGCTGGGAAGCTAAGAATGTCCCCGTCCACGTAACGTTTTGTCATGAGGGCAAAGACGGCGTCGACCACGCTTGCCCATCATGCGAACACCACTACTCGGTCCCAAAACATCGTGGAGTTTATAGCGGTCCCTCATCGCATTCTGGGCGAGGCCGTAGCAATCAATGGTTTTCATGACAAAATAATTGCCACTATGGTCACCAAGATCACCCTCGACAAGGCGGGACGTCTACTCCTTCCCAAAACCTTGCGTGAACGTATGCAGTTAGGCCCGGGTGCCGTGCTGCAACTGGAGAGCGAAGGCGACCAGATTATCCTGCGGCCAATCCGGCCTCAGGCAATGCTCGCTAAAGAGCTAGGCATCTGGGTCTACCAGGGCGAACCGACCGACGACTCCATCCCGGACCTAATCGGCAGCATACGGGCGAAACGGCTGCGCGAGTTTCTCTGAGTGTGGTCCTAATTTGGCCCACTACGTAATGTGCATCTGCCACAAGAAATAACTCCCCGCCTCGCGCAGCACTGCTTCCGTGCGCTGCACCCGCGTATGCGGTAGAGAATTTGGCCGCGGTGCCGTATAAACCGTAATGCCATCCGTCTCCAACATGCGCTTGATCCGGAACAGGTGATACGCATCGCTGACGGCAATGCAATCTTTTAATCCACTGGTGTGCAAGATGCGCGCCACGCGCTTGGCCGACTCTGCCGTATCGGTGCCTTGCGTTTCGGGAATCAGGCTAGCTTCGGGAATCCCGCGATGCGCCAGATACTCCGCGCCCACGCCGCCTTCGCTGAAGCTGGGATCGCCGCCCGCACCGCCCGTAGTGATTACCCAAGGCGCAAGATGTTGAGCATAGAGATCAAAAGCATGGTCCAACCTTGCGCGGTAAACCGGGGAAGGCCGTCCGGAATACTCCGCCGCGCCGAAGACGACAATGGCCGAAGCTGGACGCAGCTCCTGTACCGTTGATTGGTGAACAATGCGCCAACAGGTCCAGCCCGCCTCGGCAGCCACGAGCACGGCCAGCACGACCACGATCTGCAACCAAAATCGTCGCGTCATTAATCGCCGAGTCATTGCTCGCAATTCCCCAGCCGCTTCATTAGCCGTTGAGCACTTGCCGGATTTCCTCGGAAGGCACGGCACCCTCGCGCAGAATTCTCCACCCCGCCGGGTCACTTAGGTCCACAATCGTCGAGGCAATATCACGCGGCGACGGTCCGCCATCCACGATGATCCCAATGCGTCCGTCGAGCTGTACCCGCACCTGCTCGGCCGTCGTACATTCCGACGACCCGCTCAAATTCGCCGAGGTCGCCGTAATCGGAATCCCCGCTGCTTTGATAATGGCCAGCGGAATCTTCGCCGAAGGCAGGCGCAGCGCCACATTTCCAGTATTCGCCGTCACCTTCAGCGGCAAGCGCGAGGCGGCTTTCACAATCATGGTCAGCGGCCCCGGCCAAAATTTCTTTGCCAGTACGTGGAAAAACTCCGGCAGAAACGCCATCTCCTCCGCCTGATCCACGCTCTCAATCAGCAAGGAAAGCGGCTTGTGACGAAAGCGCGACTTGATCTCATACACGCGCTCTACCGCCCGCAGATTCAGAGGGTCCGCCGCCAGCCCGTAAAACGTATCCGTAGGCATGCCCAGCACTTCGCCGGCCCGAATCTGGTCGGCGGCGTACTTCACCAGCTGATCTTCCGGAGTTTCGCTGTGAATCTTTACAATTTCGGCGCGCACCTAAGCCTCGTGGAAAAAGTCGAATGAAACTCGGAGTCCGATGAAACTAAGACACTTACGATATCACGCCCAAGGGGGTCTCAAGCACTGCAAAAGCTCAATCAGGGCGTATCATTCTTGGGCACAGCTTTCCCAATCACCATGCCTCCTTCCAGCCGCGACCGCCTCCGCCCCATCACGGGCCGCCACAACCCGCTGCTCAAAGACCTCCGCGCCGTCTACGCCCACGGCACTCTTACCGACGACGGTTGCTATGCCGTGGAGGGCTTGCGGGGAATGGAAGAAGCCATCCGCAGCAGCGCCCGCTTCCGCGCCGTATTCTTCACCGATGCCGACGACGCGACTACGCAGCGCCTCACACAACGTCT
>JAYTQD010000061.1:0-5322 GCA_043746935.1 Acidobacteriaceae bacterium
CGGGCGCGCAAACAGCACCGGGAGCAGTTCCGCCGCTGTGCGCGGAACCGGCATGGCCGCCAGCAGTTCCGCCAGGCGAGCCTGGTGGTGGTCGCGCAGTTGTCCGATGCGGGCGTGCAGGCCCACGAACACGTGGCCGTGTGACGGCAACACCAGTGTGTCCGCGGGCAGGGCATCGAAACGGGACAGGGAATCGAGGAACAGCTTTAGCGGATCACCATCCGGCTGGTTGCCCCACACGCTTACATTGGTCGTGATTTTTGGTAGCACCTGGTCGCCGGAAATAAGCAGACATAATTCGGGGCAATACAGCGTGGCGTGTTCCGGCGCATGGCCGAACACGGTCGTGACGCGCCACTGCCGTCCGCCGATGGTAAGCAAGTCGCCATCCATTAGCCGCCGGTATGTGGCAGGCAGGGACGGCACACCAATGCGATACGCGTTGCCCCTCGTCTGCTGCGCAGCTAGTCGCACGTCGTCCAGGCCATGGCGACGGAAATGATCCTGCGATTGCCGGATACTGAAAGGCTGCAGGCCCTCGCGCACTGCGTATGCGGTGACGAATTCCGCCTCGGTCATCCAGAACTCCGCGCCGCAGCGATCCACCAGCCACGCCGCCGCACCCACGTGGTCGGGATGGTAGTGGGTGACGATGATGCGGGTCACGGGGTGGCCCGCCATGGGGCCAGCGAAAAGTTTTTCCCACAGCGCGCGGGTGGCATCGACGCCAAAACCGGAGTCGACGAGGCACCAGCCATCGGTATCTTCGAGGGCCCACAGATTGATGTGGTTGAGCGCGAAAGGCAACGGCATGCGCAGCCAGTAAACGCCCTCGGCAACGCGCAGCATGGTGCCGCCGGCAGGTACGTCGGCGTGGGGATAGGTCAACGTTTGCAGGGCGAGATCGTTCATGGAAAATACGGAAAAATGCAGCGGGGAAACTATAGCATGTCCGTGCGCCCGGCCGCCGTCGCTGCTACACTCGTCGGCCATAGGGTGCGCCCTTGGCAATCATTGGGAGGAGACACGCAATGCAATTCACTGTCAGAACAATCGTCTGCGCCGCGCTTCTGGGATTGTTGTCGCTAAGTGGCTTTGCATTCGCGGCCGACGGCACGTCGCCCATTGGCGCATGGAAGACCATCGACGACAAGACCGGCAAGGTCAAATCGGTGGTGCAGGTTACGGAAACTAACGGCGAGCTGCAGGGCAAGGTGGAAAAAGTTTTCTCGCCACCGGCGGACAGCGAAAATCCTGTTTGCGACAAGTGCGAGGGCGAACGCAAGGACAAGCCTGTCATCGGCATGATCATCATGTGGGGATTGAAGAAAGACGGTGACGAATACAAGGGTGGGCATATTCTCGACCCGGCGGAAGGCAAGACCTACAAGTGCAAGATCAAGATCAGTGACGACGGCAAGTCACTCAGCGTGCGCGGCTTCATCGGCTTTGCGCTGATCGGTCGCACGCAGACTTGGGTGCGGGAGTAGGGCTGACGAGACCAGATTTGCCGCTTGCCCGGTTTGGCGAGCAGCGGTTCATCAATTGCCGCTGTGGACTTGCTATGACTTGACTACAGCTATCAGATCACTCAGGTCACTCAGTCGATGGCCCCAGAAGAAGACAACGGGCGTCTCTTGAGCCTGCTCAATGTATCTGGGTTTGAAGACACCCTGTATAGCCGCCGCGGGGATAAGATTGTCGCTACCGAATCGGGCAACCCAGTCCCGGGCATCCTGGGCGACCTCTTTGTTGACGCGTTTCCGGCTATTTATTTCGCTATTGGATGCCTTGCACTCCAAGGCAAGAATACGCTCATCGTGGAGGCCAATAACGACATCCGCATTATGTTCGCCAATTAAAGTTTCAGTCATGAATTCTCCGGCCTTTGGCGCATTGGAACGGAGATTTTTGATTCCTGTTCTTGGAGTAGATATTTTTTCGAACCCAAGTTTAATGAGCAATGAAGTCACTGCTCCCTGAAGTTCGATGCGCTCGTCAGAACGCCGCTTGGTCTGGACTCGCTGGGACGATGCTGTGACGGTAGCAGCGAGCACGGCTTTCTCGATTTCTATTTTCGTCGGTTTGCGCTTTTCCTTGATCCAGGGGTAACGCTTTGGGTCCAGTATGGCTAGGATCACATCGCGGATTGAAGCTGCTTTTTGTGGGTTCGCCTGGATCTGTGTCCAGGCCAGGTTTGCACCGCTCAAAGTTTTCAGGTCGTCCGCCGAAATCGGCGGCGCGCCAAGGTAGCGCAACGCCATTAGAAGATCGTCGTCTTTAACAAACGAGGCTATCAATACGGGGTCGACCGGATCAGAGAGAAGTTGCGGTAAATTAGCTGTAAGCTTCTTATTTGCCCTCTCCAGTGCCGCAAAGGCTTCCAGGTAATCGGCCATCGGTTCCCCCAGACGCCGCTTGCGAAACAATTCCTTCGCGCTCGCTGCGTCCCCATGAATCTCCGCAAGAGACCATTTTCGGGCATTGCTCGGCCAACTCATGTGGTGAGGTAGTTCCGGGAAAACTCTTCCATTGGCGGAACCAGCAGCCGCATCACCTCGCCTGGCTCGAACTTGGTCAGCCCGCCAGCATACGTCCTCCCTGAGCGGGTGGAAATATTCTTGTTCAGCCAGTCTGTAAGGTTATCGAGCACACGATTTGATAAGTGGGCGCGAGGGTAAAGCCCGTGGGCAACGTTAATGAGACGGGCTTCGCACAGATTGCGTACGAACCTGGGCGGGCGACGCGCCATGTATGTCATAACTATCGGGGCAGGTTCACGGAGACCGACTCGATACCAGGGAAAACGGTGCGCCGCGATATATCGACTATGCGCACCTTGAGTCTTTGCCCAATCCAGAAACCGGAGCGCTTGATTCTTGCCCGTCCGATCAAGCGTGCTCAAGTCTTCCGGTAGATCAACTATACGCTTTAGTCCACTGGCGGTGCGCAAGAAAGGGGCCGGCAACGATAACAACTCTCTTGCTCGCGTAATGGTGGGAAACATAACGCTGTCAGGAAGCGGGTTATTGTAACCAGCCGCTGTCCATACAGCATTCATTCCTGTCACCTGACCACGATGAACTTTGAAAAACTCACCCAATTCCAAGTGCCTGCTTGCAAGTAGGGGTGAGTCTGCTTCGGTTGTCAGGTTGCCCCAACGTCCTGCCGAATGTACTTGCGCTGGTGAGAATCGCAAGAAAGCAGGTGCACTTGATAAGTCCTGTGCGGCGCAAACCTCTCGAATGCCAAAGGAGGCAAGCGGACCACCTATCTCAATAAGCGTGAGCACCGACGTCGTGAGCGCGTCGTCGAATGCTTGGACACTACGATTTAGGAGAGTTACTTCGGCACACTTCGCGCTTATTTGAATCAACGAGCGCAAGGCTGAGCCATACCCGACATCCAGCCATTCCGCCGCAGTTATGAAAAAGACAAGGTCTTGCGGACGCGCGTCGGAAATCGCCTTTGCAAAGAAATGCAGATGCATGCCTGCTAACTGGCTTGCTCGGATTCCCGTGGACTGCATGGTACGGGCGTACCATGTCTTCCACTCGCAGGGAATGTCATGGTGACGGACATACGGAGGATTGCCTAAATAAATGGTAGGGCCGGGTGCAGGCTCGAGGCGAATGTTGCGGAAGTCTTCCATTACAATTTTCACTCGCGCATTCAGGCCAGCGGCTGTAATGTTTTTTCGAAGGATCGCGCCTAGTTCGGGATTATTTTCAATTGCTACAATCTCAGCACTCGGGAATTTAGTTGCAGCGGACAACGTAAACCGGCCTGTACCTGCGCCCGCGTCAACAACTCTGGCGGGCTGGGGACATTTCCTGGCTGCTTCGCTGGTCATCCAATCCACTATTCGATGTGGTGTGAGCGTTACACCACTGGTGCGACGCTCCTTGGCGCTGTAGTGCTCACAATACTCACGTCCAAGGGAATCAATGTCCATTGCCAGTTCATTTACGAGATTATTCATCGGTATTAAGTATCACTACTGTCCGGTTAAAAATGGGGGTACCTTGTTGAAAGCCAATAACGGCGCGGCTTCCCGCGATTGTCAAGGTGTCTCCGACTTGAATGGTGTAGCACCGGCATGGCAGCCTTCCGGCCTTTGCTTAGCCGGAGGCTACGATGTATGTTGGCAAGACACTGTTCGCTCAAGCGATGGATTTCCTGCCATGGAAGACTTTTCATCGTATCGTTGCCCGCTACGGTGGCGACCGTCGTGTACGGATGCTTTCCTGTGCCGAGCAATTCCGCGTCATGGCCTTCGCTCAGTTGACTTATCGAGAGAGTCTGCGCGACATCGAGGTCTGCCTTTCGGCGCAAGCCCACAAGCTCTACCACATGGGGATTCGGGAGCCGGTTGCGCGCGCGACCTTGGCCGATGCAAACGAAACGCGAGACTGGCGTATCCATGCCGAATTTGCCCAGTGCCTGATCGTGCAGGCGCGCAAGCTCTATGCGGACGACAGCTTCGGGATCGAGTTGGAGAACACCACCTACGCGCTGGATTCGACGACGATCGATCTGTGTTTGTCGTTGTTTCCGTGGGCGCTGTTTCGCACCACCAAGTCGGCGGTGAAGATGCACACGTTGCTCGACCTGCGCGGCAACATTCCGAGCTTCATCCACATCACCGACGGCAAATGGGGCGATGTCAATGTGCTCGATGTACTGGTACTGGAGGTCGGGGCGATCTACATCATGGATCGCGGCTATCTGGACTTCACCAGGCTTTACGTGTTGCATCAGGCAAAAGCTTTCTTCGTCACCCGCGCCAAGTCGAACACCAGATTCCGTCGCGTCTATTCGGCATCGGCGGATCGCAGCAAGGGCATCATCTGCGATCAGACCATCGTACTGACCGGCACCACCAGTGGCGAGGACTATCCGGAACACCTGCGTCGCATCCGTTTCAAGGATCCCCAATCCGGCAAGACGCTGGTGTTGCTGACCAACAACTTTACCTTGTCGGCAGCCACGATCTGCGCGCTTTACAAAGCACGCTGGCAGGTGGAATTGTTCTTCAAGTGGATCAAGCAGCATCTGCGTATCAAGAAGTTTTACGGCAATTCAGAGAATGCGGTGAAGTCGCAAATATGGATCGCCGTGTCGGTCTATGTCCTCGTCGCCATCGTCAAGAAACGCCTCAATCTGGATGCATCGCTCTACACTTTATTACAGATATTGTCGGTCACGCTGTTCGAGAAGATGCCCTTGCAGCAAGCGTTTCCGGGCAGCGATTACAAAATGAGCGGTGGGGCCGCATCCAACCAATTGAATCTGTTCGAGTTTTAACCGGACAGCAGTGAT
>JAYTQD010000062.1:0-5285 GCA_043746935.1 Acidobacteriaceae bacterium
GATTGTGAGTGCCGTTGATGATCCAGAACTCTTTGTCGCCGGTGGTGAAGTCGAGAATCTCTTCGTCCGCTGGCAGTACGATCAGCGTCGAAAAGCGAACCTTGGCGCGGATGGGAATGACATCGGTGGGCGAATATTTCACGACGCGAGCGCCGTTCCCAGCGTGAGCGTTCCCGACGAGAACGAGCGTGAAGGCGAAAGAACAAATTAGCGACAGCACGGCAAAGCGAAACAGCTTCATGGTTTTCCTCCAAAATCGGTTTTGGGTTTATGCGAGACATGCTGCGATCCGGCGAGAACTTCCAAACCCTTCTCGAAGCCGTGGGCGGCGAAGGCTTCGTCGCGCTTGCGGTTGTCGTAGGGGTCGTTGGTGTAGAGCCAGTAGCTCTTCGCGTCCACGTTCAGATTCGCCACCTTCGACGTGTCCGGCGTCTTGATGAGCATCTGCTGCTTCGGGATTAATCCCGAAATCAACTCAATTTCGTGATCGTTGAGGTGGAAGTGCTGGCGGTAGAGTTCGGCGTCCATGTCGGGGTTGGCGAGAAAAATCTTGGTGACACAGCTTTCGAGAATCACGTCGAGGATGTCGGACTTCCGCAGTTCGTCCAGCGATTGCGTTGACAGGACCAAGGCCGCGTTGTGTTTGCGCCACGTCTTCAATGCCTCGACGATGTAGGCCCGGATGCTCGGGTTCTTGAGAAACACCCACGCTTCGTCAATGAAGAAGGCTTTGAAGACATGACTCAGCGCGGGATCGCGGATGATGGCGTCGGCCCGGTGCAGAACGTAGAACAGCAGCGGCTCCAGCACTTGCGGGTATTCCCGCATCCCCTGAAAGTCGAGACACTGGAAGCGCGAGAATGCGACCGTGTCTTCGGGGTTGTCGAACAAGAACCCAAACTGGCCGCCCTGCTTCCATTTATAGAGGCGGCTGTCGAGGTCTCGGCGCAAGGTGTTGCCCAGCGTGCCGAGCGTGTGCAGCGCGGCATCGTCGAGTTCGTAGAGGTTCTGAATCTGCTCGTACAGCTCCCGCTCTTGCGTACCCGTAAGAAGGTCGCCCTGAGCTTCGGCCAGCACGCGAACGAAGAGGGCGAGAAAATCGAGGTTGCGCTTGGTGGGCGGAAGAGCAAAGGGATTGATCTTGAAATCACGCGACTCAATGCCAACCTTCAAGTACGACCCGCCAAACAGTTGCGTCAGGCTGCCGAAACTACCGCCCAGATCGAAGATGAAGGTGTAAGGGTTGTACTTTTGGAGGTTGGTAATAAGGAAGTTCAACAGAAACGACTTGCCCGATCCGGTACGCCCCAGGATGACGGTGTGCGCCACGTCGCGGTAGTGAAGATTGAGGAAGTACGGTGTCTGGTGGCTAGTTTCAAGCACTGCCAAGTATTCCTGTTTCAGGTGGCTGTTCTCGCGGTCTCCGGTGTGCAGGGTAAAAAGGAACGAATAGTCGGCGTAGTTCGCATTGGTGATGAGAAGACGCCGCAAGTTGAAGGCCGTGTTCCCCGGCACGGTGGCAAGGTAGGCGTTGAGCAGGTTGTAGCGCTCTTCGTAGAGCTGCACATCGTGGACGCTGAAGACCTTGTAGAACTCAGCGCACGCAGCTTGCACCTTTGCCAGATCAAGGTCATAGATCACCACGGTGAGGGAAAACTCCCCGAAGTAGTTGCCCTTGACTTCAAGTTCCTTCAAGGCCTTTCCCAAGCTGCTGACTTGCGCTTCCTTGGAATCGTCGATGAGGATGTCTTGTGCGGACGAAGGCGCATCCGAAGTGCTCATGTAGCTCACGAAAGACTGCTTAGTGTTGTGGAAGTGCCGCCTGCGGGAGTGAATGCGGCTGCGTGTCTTGTCCGGCTCTTCTTTCTTCCACTCGGTGGTGACGTAGAAGTCGGCTGGTACTTCAAGGAGTTTCTGGAAGATCAGGGGCAGGCTCTCCGACGAAGGTTCCTTGAGCGTGAGGACGCGCACGTAATAGTCGTCCACGCGCAAAAAACCGCGATGACATTCGACGTGCGATTCGGCCAAGTAGTAGTCGAGGAAGGTATCGTGCTTGAGGCGGGCAGCGTCGAGCTTCTGCGGAGAGAAGTTGAGAATCTGCTTGAGGAATCGGAATGCCTGTTGTTTGTCGAGCTGTTTGACGGGAAGGAAGTCATTGACCTGCAACAGGAAACTGGCGGTCT
Organism: Acidobacteriaceae bacterium; assembly: GCA_043746935.1. Lineage (GTDB taxonomy): Bacteria > Acidobacteriota > Terriglobia > Terriglobales > Acidobacteriaceae > JANXUC01. The sequence continues at coordinate 2,184 of JAYTQD010000062.1, forward strand.
TTTGGGCAAGAACCGCCTGAGCGTTTTTGATCTCGTCTTCAAGAAGCAAGACCTGCTTGTCGGTGGAGAGAAATGCCCGCAGTTCCTTCCACATTTGCTTCGGCTCCAGATTGCCGTTGCCGAAGAAGCGGGCGAGAGTTTTTTTGGCCTTCGGGCTTTCGAGCAAGACCACAAAGTAAATCGACAACCCATACAGGCTTCCGGCTTTGTTTTTCAAATAGGCAATGCGGTTCTCAATGGCCGCATTGACAATTGGGTTCTCGTGGTTTTTGTACGGAATGGCCGGATTGCTATTCTTGAATAGATACTGGTAGATGCGGCATTGGCCGTCGAGAATCTTGAAGGCCGACTCCAGCCGCTTCGTGTAGTGATCGACTTCCTCCCCGGCAAGACATTCGTAGTCCACACCCTTCACTGCCAGGACCATGCCCACGTCACCGCTCTTGGTCAGAAACGTGTGCTTGTCCACGAATCCGAAGAGATTGATCTGCTCGTTGAGCGATCCCGCTTCCCGGTACCCCTTCCACGCCCGCGATAGCTTAAACATAGGCCACCTCGTTCGCTGGTACGGGTAACTCATACTCTGGGTTATTCTTTATACGGAACTTCACAGGATAGAACTTCATCGGGTCATACTGCACGCGAGCTTTCGAGGAGTTAAGCAAAAGCCGCAGAATCTCGGGATCGGTCTTTGTTGCCCAACGGGCAAACCAATACAAAAGCCCGAACATCAGCATTCCGCCGAGCAAGGTATGTAAGAGGTTGAACACTGCTGCTCCCATGACGAGAGCCAAGAAGAAGAGTTTCCTCTCGGCTCCCAAAAGCGTGAGCGGAGCATTGAGTGCGCGGAATACCGGATTGTGTCTGCGTTCCATTGGTTTGTCCTCGTCGTTCCAAATAGACAAACCCGCTCTTATGGAAACAGCCAGGACATGAAGTTCACGGCACCCACCGCCATACCCACGCCGAAAATGACTCCGGCCAGAGTGCGCTTGGCTCCGCCTTCGCCAAAGGCGAACATCAATCCGCCCACTACAATCGCCACCAAGGCCAGTCCGGTGGCTATCGGCCCGGTGAAAGCGGTTTGCAAGACCTGCACCGCCTGCGTCCACGGCGACGTGCCAGTCTGGGCAAGAAGGTCATCGGCTAAGGCTAGGCAAATGCCAAAAGTTAACGCTCTCTTGGTCCACACTCGCCGCGAAGGGCGCGGCTTGGGTTCTACGGCAGTTGGATTCGAGTTGCTGGTGGTGTTGGCAGTTTCGGACAAGATAGTTTGGTTCACGGTACAACCTCCTGAAAGGGGGCCGGGGCGGGGCCTCGCTCTCACCTCCACTCGCCCCGGCTGCAATGGCCGTCCGGCCATTTAGTTGTAGGACTACGATTTCACGAGAATGGTTGTATAGATATACAACTATATTTCAGGAGAGGAAACGGAACGGCCCGATTGGCGAGTCTAGATTCTTGCTGTGCTTGGAAAGCGATGGAGGAAGATAGGGTTCCGGGTGGCACAGATACCCGGCAAAGCGAAGAGAATCGTTGGGAGCGGAGAGGACAAAGCAGGAAACGCTGGTTGTCTGATGGTGTTAGGACAGGACGCGATTGGCGGCGCTCAATGCCCGTTCCACGATAAAGCGGCTCATGCTGATGCCTTCCTTGGCAGCGGCCTTCTCGATGCGCATCTTTTCCTCTTCGGCGATCAAAATCTGCATCCCTTTATTCTTCCCGGTCTTGGGCCGCCGCGACCGCGACACCCCCGTGGAAACGTTCTTCCGTTTTGCTGGTTTCTTCATGGTGTTCTTCTCCTGCGCTGTACTAGTCTGCTGGATTTTACAACGGCTGGTTATGGTGACACAGGGCCACGAGTACACCTCGCGCACAATCCCATTCGATCTCAACTCATTCGACAGTGCTACATCTATTATTGTGCTATGTCTATTGCCTGTCAACCCTTCCGCTTGCGGGGAACTTTGCTGGAGCCGGTACCCGTGCTGGAGATAGCGACGGAGCCGAGGCCGGAGTCTTCGGCGCTCTGGGGTGGGATTTTGCCGATTTGCGATAGGTTACTAGCAGCCAGTGCGTTTCGAATGAATTGCGAGAGAGGAACGCCCAGCTTCCGGGCGGCGCGAGTGATGCTTGCAAGTTCTTGCCGGGTGGGTCCCATCCAAATCTTGACCACAAGCCACCTCCCCAGAGCGCGTCACCCCCTGCGATCCCCGGTTAGGTCAGGCGTACAAGGCCAAATCGGCTGGAAGCGGCGGCTGGCGCGGCTTTTGCATTGTTTAGACTCCGGAAACGGAAGAAAGGTTTCCTGCGATATTCTTCAATCAGGAAAAGACTTGGGCGCTACCTCAGGATTTGCTGGAAAAACGGCGGAGCGCCGAAAGCCGCTCCGCTGTTGCCATGGACAGTGGGTCTCAGGTTAAGCGGCAACCGCCGTTTCCTCGGGAGCGATGCCCCCGAGGATGACAGCAGCGGTTTGCTGGACGGCGACCAAACTCTCGCGCAGCAGATCGGCATCTCCATGCCAGAGCTGGATGTAGTCGGCGGCGGCGCTTCCGGTCTCTAGCCCCATGGCTTGACAGACGACAAAGGCGACGGCTTCGGCTTCGGTCTCGCGGACTCGCTTCGTGGTTAAGGTGCGACGGTCACTCCGGTGCAACATTTCGTGACCAATTTCGTGCGTTAGCGTGGAAAATTCCTCGGCGGGTTGCATCCCAGAAAGCAGCGTGATCTTTCCGCCATACGAGAGGCCCTTGGCGGGCGCAATTCTCTCGGAGAAGCTAAGCTCGACGCTTTGCGCTTCCACGAACTTGAGGAGTCGTTCGCGGTATCCGCTCACGTCGCCGTTGACCTCGGTAAGCGTTGGAAGGTCTTTGCCTTCCGTCTGAGTAATATCGAACACATACACGCCCCGGAAACCGTACAACGTGCGCTGAGTCTCCTTGGCATCGGTATTCTGTTCCGCACTCTCAGTGTCATCCTTCTTGCGCTTGTTACCGACCATCGGAGCAAGAATGAAAATGCCTTTTTCGCCACGCCGGACGAAGCGGCCAAGCGTAGTCCAAGTGCGGTATCCGGCAACGTGGGTGGCGTCAGGCTTTT
>JAYTQD010000063.1:0-5282 GCA_043746935.1 Acidobacteriaceae bacterium
CCGGCGCGATCAACGCTAGCTTGCGGGCCATCGTGACGGCAACCAGCGTTGCCGATGCGAAGGCCGCAGCCTCCTCCACAATTCTCGTAACACCCGCGGTAGGTGGGGTCACTGTGACGGTGAGCCCAGCCAGCGCAACAGTTACGTCTGGCTCTACACAACAGCTTGCCGCCACCGTCCATGGATCCACCAATTCACAGGTACGATGGAGCGCCAGCGCTGGAACCATTTCCACCAGCGGATTGTTTACTGCGCCCACGGTATCGAGCGCAGCCACGGCAACCATCACAGCAACCAGCGCGGCTGTCCCAAGCGCGAGCGCATCTTCGACCATCTCAGTGACACCTGTCACCTCGGCCAACCTAGCCGTCTCTACAACCGGTCTGCCGGATGCGTCACAGGGGTCTGCATACTCCGCTAGCCTTTCCGCAACGGGTGGTTCCCAGCCTTATGCGTGGAGCGTCACGGCAGGATCGCTTCCGGCGGGTATGTCGCTCAATGCCGCGGGAATTCTCAGCGGTACTCCATCGAAAACTGGATCGTTCTCCTTCACAGCAAAGGTTGCCGATGCCGCATCACATAACGCATCCTCTGCGCTGGCTGTAACGGTGAATATCCCCAACACCAACGCCAAATTTGATGGCCCTGCCGAGCTGCCACGGGTCTACATCCAGAGCGCCCTGGCAAATACGCCCGCGAACGGCAAAACTTGGCAAGTTGCGGACGGTCCCAGCCTACAGTCTGCGTTAAACGCGGCGGCCTGCGGCGACACCATCAGCTTAAAAGCCGGGGCCACATTTACCGGCGCCTGGGCTTTCCCTGGAAAGAGCTGCGACGACCAGCACTGGATTGTTGTCCGCACCTCGGCTCCGGACTCTAGTCTGCCGCCGGAAGGCACTCGCGTCACACCATGCTTTGCTGGCGTGGCTTCCCTGCCGGGACGGCCCGCGCTGAACTGCTCATCCGTACAAAACGTGATGGCAAAACTCGTGATGGGAATTTCTTCAGGTTCGGGACCGATTGCCTTCACGGCGGGCGCGAACCACTACCGCTTCATCGGGCTGGAAGTGACCCGACTCGCGAACGCGTCGGCCATCGGGAACCTGGCCTACCCTACGGCGGGATCGACCGGCGACCATATCATTTTTGACCGCGTCTGGATGCACGGCACGGTGCGTGACGATACGACACGCGGCATTTACTTGAGCGGCCTCACTCACGTTGCCTTAGTGGATTCCTACCTCAACGACTTCCATTGTGAATCTAAAACTGGAACATGTACGGATGCGCAAGCGATCTCCGGCGGGTTGGGAACCGCTGCCGGCGGGCCTTACAAGATCGTCAACAACTTCCTGGAATCAGCGGCGGAAAACATCCTATTCGGCGGCGGGCATGCGACCCAGACCCCGGCCGATATCGAGATCCGTCACAACCACTTTTTCAAGCCCTTGACCTGGATGCCGGGGCACTCTGGCCTGGTCTTGGGCAACCATGGCAACCCGTTCATTGTAAAAAACCACTTTGAACTTAAGAATGCCCAGCGTGTGCTGTTCGACGGCAACCTCGCCGAAAACTCCTGGGGAGGATTCTCGCAACCTGGGTTCACAATTGTGTTGACTCCGAAAAACCAGACAACGCCCAATGGAGGCGTTTGCCCAATTTGCCAAGTCACGGATGTCACCATCCGCAACAGCAAGTTTAGCCATCTGGGAGGCGGCTTCCAGATTGCAAACGCCCTGGACACAGGCGGAACTATCCCGCCGTTTGCAGGTGCGCGGTATAGCATCCATGATGTCGTTCTCGACGACATCAGCGACGCAGTTTACGTGGGACAGGGTCAACTGGCACAGGTTTCAACCGGGCTGAGCGCTCCTCTGCTCAGTGACTTGCAAATGACCCACATCACCGCATTCCCTTCCCATATGTTGTTCGATGTCGGGAACGGAACCTCTCCCAAAATGCCGAACTTTGTGTTCTCCAACAGCATCGTCACCACGGGAACCAACCCCATTTGGACCGTCGGCGGCCCAGCAGCCACATGTGCCATCAGCCACCTCGTACCCTCCACCGTCTTGAATGCTTGCTTCGGCAACTACACGTTCAGCAGTAACACGCTAATCGGAGTACCGAGCCGGTTCCCGGCGGCGTCATGGCCAAGCGGCAACACCATGGCGGCGGATGGCAATTCCGTGGGCTTCGTGAACTTTAACAGCGGCAATGGCGGCGACTACCACCTGAAATCCGGCTCCGCTTTCAAGGGCGCGGCTTCCGATGGCAAGGACATGGGCGCGGACATTGACGCAATCACGGCGGCTACGGCGGGCGTGTACTAACCGGGAAACTATCGGCTTCGCTGATGGATCGCGGAAATTGACGCCAGTCTCCCCCCGGGCTGGCGTCTTTCGTTGTACCCGGGATTATTTACGGCTTGGACCTCGGGCCGACGCGGAGAACCCGCTCCCAACAGGTTGCTGCCATGCGTGGTAGTCTTTCCCTAGGATTCCAGTCATGGATACTTTTTATTCAAGAAATTGGCTCGTTGGCCTCATTCTCTCCCTTGTATTCGTCATCCCAGTCACTGCTCAGAACACGGCAGGTTTAGTTTCTGGGACTTTCGATGGCCCTGCGGAGTTACCCCGGTTGCACGTAAAGAGTACGCTGGCGGATACGCTGGCTCCCGGTAAAGTCAAGACCGTGCGGGCCTCGGACGACCTGCAGCACGCGCTGAACGATGCGGCCTGCGGAGAGACCCTCAAACTCGAAGCGGGCGCGGTCTTTGCCGGTCACTTCGTGTTCCCAGAAAAACATTGCGACGATGCGCATTGGATCATCGTGCGTACCAGCGCGCCCGATGCCGCGCTTCCACCGGAAGGCACGCGGCTGACACCCTGCTCCGCAGGGGTGGCTTCGCTCCCTGGCCGGCCCGCGTATCCCTGCTCATCCCCCAAAAACGTCCTGGCGCGTATCGAATTCCAGAAGAAAGGCCGCGGCCCGATTGAATTCGCATCAGGGGCCAATCATTACCGATTCCTGGGACTGGAAATTACCCGTTCCGCATCGGAGGACTCGGTTTCCAACTTAGTCACAATCGAGGGAAAATCCACGGCCGACCACCTCGTTTTCGACAGGGATTGGATCCACGGCACCGCTCAAAGCGAAACAACGCGCGGCCTCGGACTCGGCGGCAGTATGAACGTGGCAGTCGTGGATTCCTACTTCTCTGATTTCCATTGCATTGCGAAGATTGGCGCCTGCACGGATGCACAAACGATCAGTGGAGGCTTAGGCCCGAACCCCATGGGGCCCTACAAAATTGAAAACAACTTCCTGGAGGCCTCCGGTGAAGCCGTTCTCTTTGGCGGCGGGAACGCTTCGTCCGTGCCGCATGACATTGAGATCCGCCGCAACCACCTGTTCCGCCCCCTGACCTGGATGAAGGAAGACCCTAATTTTGTGGGCAGTTCGGACGGGCATCCTTTTATCGTCAAGAATATTTTTGAACTTAAGAATGCCGAACGCGTGCTGTTTGAAAATAACGTTTTGGAGAATTGCTGGGGCGGCTTTTCCCAGGAAGGTTATGCGATCCTTCTAACCCCGCGCAACCAGGAACCTAACCGCTGCCCTGAGTGCCGCGTGGTCGATGTCACAATCCGTAACTCCAGGATCCGGAACGTGGGCGCTGGATTCCAAATCGCGAACGTAAAGTCGGACGTCGGCGATTTTGCCAAGGATGGCGGACGCTACAGTATTCACAATGTTTTACTGGAGAACCTCGACGGCGAGAAATTTCACGGACACGGTGTACTGTTTGAGATTCTTTCTACCCGGGTGACGCTCCACGATGTTTCCATCGACCATGTTACCGGACAAGCCAACCGCGCTCTCTTCTTGATGGGAGCTCGCGTCAGCGAAGCAAAAATGTTCAACTTCACCTTCACCAACAATTTACTCGGAGTCGGCAAGCAACAGATTCTCCTCACGGGTGGCGGGGCGGAAAACTGCGCCTTTCGTCCTGAAGTCCAGGGACCCGCGGGAGTCTTCGAAAGCTGCTTTACGAATTCCAAAGTCGCTGGAAATGTGATCCTCGGCGGCAGCAATAAATGGCCCCAAAAGAACTCATTGGTAAAGAAACTTGAGGACGTTGGTTTCAAAGCGGCGGACAAGGAAAGAGTCAGCGACTATCGACTTCAGCCCACCAGCCGATACAAGAATGCCGGCACCGACCAGAAGGATGTGGGTGCCGATCTTGATGCCATCGAGGCGGCCACCAAGGACATCCTTTGAGCTTCACTAACCTGTAACATATTTGTTTTGTTTGTCTTACAATAGGTTACCAAGCTCCATTCACGGCTCGCAATTCGTTGCCCTAACCAGACACCTGGGCTAAACTAGAGACTCGCTGTGGCATTGCAGTCAATTTCCCGGAACCGCACGTTCCGCCGGGAACTCAAGTCCCATACAAAATTGCAGTCAGAACATCTACCGCGCAAACCGCGGATGAAGGAGCGCCGAGCCGATGATTCAGCAACTGTCCTATGCCGTAAAGTACATCTTGGGCAAGGATGTGGCCGGACGCAACTTCTTTGTCTTTCCAGACGACACGTTTCTGGTTTCTTATCCAAAATCCGGTAGCACCTGGGCGAGGTTTCTGCTGGCGGCTCTGGCGAATCCCAATGAGACGGTGAGTTTTGCCAACATTGATCGCCTACTACCTTCGATTTCTTCCCGGTCAAAGCGCGATCTCAGAAATCATCCTCGCCCACGGCTCATCAAGAGTCACGAATATTTCGACGCCCGCTATCAGAACGTGATCTATGTCGTTCGCGATCCGAGAGACGTTGTGCTTTCACAGTACCGCTTCTTTCTCAAGCGCGGCGCGATTGACGATGGCTATGCACTGGACAGATTTGTGGACCGCTTTATCGCGGGAAGTTTGAACGACTATGGTTCTTGGGGAGAAAACGTAGGAACGTGGCTAGCGGCACGGCAAGAGAGGAAGCGATTCCTGTTGCTGCGCTACGAAAACATGCTTCGCCAGACCGGGCAGGAACTGACCAAAGTGGCGGACTTTCTTGGGATGCAAGTCTCTCCTGAACATCTCGCGCGCTGCGTCGAACAGGGTTCGGCAGACCGAATGCGTGACCTAGAGAAGAAACAGGGAGATCAGTGGGTGACCACGAAAGGCAAACGCAAGGATGTGCCCTTTGTCGGCGCAGCTAAGGCCGGAGGCTGGAAATCAGGGCTTTCCGCCACGCACATTGCGCAAATCGAATCAGCCTGGG
>JAYTQD010000064.1:0-5278 GCA_043746935.1 Acidobacteriaceae bacterium
GTCGAGCGCCGCCGTGGCGTTCGCGGAGTACTGGTTTACCAATGCAGTGCTCCCCGTGATCGCCTTGTCCAGGTAGAGCAGGTACACGAACAGAGTCGATGTGGCATCCACTCCCCGTACATCCGTGACGCCAGGGCCCGGTGAGGTGGGAATGTGAGCGTAGGGTGGGTTGACCGAGTAGACATACCAGAAGCTGCCCTTCCAAAACGGATCAGTCATCTCCTCGCGGGCGGCCAGCCACTTGATCCCATTCTCGAAACCAGTGAGATATTTCGCTTGCCCCGACGCATGGTAGGCCGCCCCAAGCCCAATCAACGCGTACTCCATGTCGGAATCCAGGTTAGCGCCCGCCCCCCCAGGAAGAGAGGAAATCGCTCCGGCAGAGTTTTGTAACGACAGAATATAGTCGGCCATCTTCAGTGCCTGAGGCCACTCCGAAGTGCCGAAATCACGTGATACCCGTTGAGCCTGTAGGGTTTGCGAGACCGCCAGCATTCCGCACAAGCCTAGAAAAGCAACAGCCACTCTCATCAACATGATTTGTTCCTCTCTTTTCTTTAAACTGCAACTTCTATTTCCACTCCACAACAGCTGCTTCGTTCGGTCCCATGTCCAGCTTCCAACTCGTCCCTTCGACTGTCATGGGACTACGGCCATCCGGCATAACTCTGCTCACGGAGCGCACGGGCAATGTAGTGCTGACCGTGACCTTCTGGATTTGTGAGCTGTGGTTCACCAGAACTACATACCCACGGTGCTCAGCATTCAGGGAAGTCACTTCAACCGAAGGCTGATCCGTGCGAAACATCGGCTTCCAGCCAGCCCACTCGCGGAACGCCTGGTAAATGCGATGTGTGGTTTCCGGCTTTTCGAATACGGCCGGCGTAGCCGCGAGGTAGGCTTCGATCGGATAGGCGCAAAGGAGCGTCTTACCCGAGCCTAGACTATTCGCCACTAGTGCGGGACGACCCTCTTGGTCGACTGCGATCACCTTCCCGCCTTTTACCTCCAACAGCGAGCCCCAGTACCGAGGATTCGCGGAAGGCACGGAATAGTGGAAAGTATCGCCCGGCTTGAGATCGCCGAATGCCTCTGTCACTTTGAGGGTAACTTCCGAGACGATCACAGTGTCAGCCAGCCGAGCTCCAAACAGCGATTCCATATTCGGAATTGCTGCGTCTGCGGAGACGGAGGCGTATAGAGCTCCTCCTTCAAGAACGTACTTTCTGGCTTTGTCGTAAAAATCAGAGTGAACATGGACGAGATAGGTGGCGGTGCTGGTGATTGGGGCGGGCATGAGAAGCATGGGGCGCTTGTTCCAATCGCCATACTCACGCGGGAAGTCCGCTTTGAGGCCAGCCCGGTGTGCCAGGACAAACGCGTTGAGAAATGAGCCCATTAGACTCTGGTTGTCACTACTTAAATTGGGTGGCGTTTGTCCGGGAATGGCGTCGCCGTTGTACAAGGACACGTAGGGCGTGACTTCAGGACCGGTTAGTCCGAAGTGCGAAAAGTCTCCGTGTGGTTGCGCCCATTCACCCGGCACTACTATGGCGGCATCGGCAGGAGCGGGCGCGGCACCTGTCAAGTCCAACTGCCCCAGGATCTGTGAAAATTTCTTGTATTCTTTCGCCAGCGGCTTATCTTGTTTATCCCAAGTCGTCATTCCCCACTGTGTTTCCTGAGGGGTCCGCAGGTAGGGAGCTTTGTGGTACTGCTCCGGAGCTGCATCGGTGTAGCACCAGAGATCGAAACCAACGGAACCGGCGCCGAGACCCGAGTACAACATGTCGCGGTCGTAGATGGCGATTCTATCGGGTGAGTATTGCGCGGTAGAACCACCCATTTCATGAATCATCGCTGGACGACCCGCGCCGTTCGATAAACTAAGCTCAAATGCCGCGCCATACGTTCCGCGTTCCGACACCATGGGATCTGGAAATAGGTCCGTGTTGTAAATCGTGAAAGGATGCACACTGAAGAAGTCGACCTCCTTGGCGATATTGTCGGCACGAAATGGTCCGTGGCCAACGTCTTCTCCGCTGGTTCCTATGACGATGGGATGAAGCGTGTCGTATTTCCGAATACCACTGACAATCAGGCGAGTCCAATTGATGGCCATTGCATCGGTGGTCCCCTGCGCGATCCAGAACGGCGGCTCGTCCGTCAAATCCCAGGCGATAATGCCGCTTTCGTTTGCGTAACGTCGCCCAAATTCGGTGGCCAGGTTAGTCTCTGTGCGCAACATTTCCGGGTCAGACTGCGGATTGCGTCCCATCCGCCAGGCCACGTCCCAGTAGGCCTCGCCGACTTCGCCGCCGATAAACAGGCTCGGGTGCAGATAGATTTGATACTTGTGGGCGAGCGAGAGCAGATAATCGAGCTGCTGGAAAGCAACGGGGTTGTAATCGCCGGGTCGAGGTTCAAACCACGCCCACATCATGTCGATGCGGACCATGTTGTAGCCGAGATCGTGCATCTTCGCGAAGTCGGCTTCGATGTCTTTGGGGTCCCATTGTACGGGCCACTGCATGGCCGCCTTGGCCGGGACCCAGTGCGCGCCGACCGGGAAAAAACGCTTCCCGTCGCGGACAAAATAAGTTCCGTCGAGATGAACCTTCGGCATGGACACGAGAGATCCTGTGGTCTGCGCAGGAACTTGTGGCCTTTCTTGGCCATGCAAGCACGGGAACCAAGGACCAAACACCAGCACTATAAGAACTACACCCCAAATTGAGCTACCCCATCCCATCGGCCATGCCTCCTTAGAGTGGACGTTTACCTGACAATTCTTCACACGAATGAACCGCGCTTGCGCTTGGGCCGTGATTGAGCCAGCCAATACACTTCCGCTGAGACAATAGTCACCATTCGAATCGGGCGCCGAGTTGCCCATAGCGATAGCCAGAAACGCTGGTCACATGCCCGAAGAAGGCACTGTTCATATCCAGATTGGGAGCGCCCCAGTGGTGACGGTTGAAGATATCGAAGAATTGTGCGCGCAAGCTGAGCTGATAGCGCTCGCCTGAGCCAAACCGGAAATGCTTGGCAATGGTCAGATCTTCATCCGAGGAGCCAAAGTTCCTCAGATAACCCATATAGGAGTTCTTCTCCGTAGAGAACGCTCCCGGGGCGGGCTGGGAAAATGCGTTCGTGTTGAAGTAGAGGCTGCCTGGGTCCGATCCCACGCCGCCGCCTTGGACCCAGCCTGGGTTGTACCCCTTGAACGTGCCGCTCGACAAACTCACACTCGGATCTCTTTGGGCGAAGACTCCAGACCAGCCCGGATATTGTATCGGGGCCGGGATGGTTCCCAGCGGCTCGCCGGTGCGATAGCTCAACTGCATACCAATCTTCCAGCCGCCCAGGACGTATTTGTCGAGCCACTCCCGGCCTGTCTTCCACTGTTTTTCTAACCCAAACGGGAGATCGTAGAGCACATAGCCTTTCAACTGATGGGTGTAGTCCCATGGGGTCAACTGACTGGTGAGCTTCGGCAGCAGATATGGATCCTGCGTAAGGATCGTGCCCGATTGCGCATCGGCGAAGGCGCCGTTGGGGCTGGCGGACCCCGTAGCGCGGGACAGCGTGTAGTTGACGTCCATGGTCAGGCCATGGACATTGTTCGTTCTGATCTCAGCAACCATCGCTTTGTAGTTGCTCACAGAGATATCGGCGTTCACAAGGAAGAGACCACTTTGGGGCGCCTGCGAGGATATCTGCGGATACGGCGTGATCGCTTGGTAGGCGGCTCCCGAAAAACCCGGAAAAGGATAAGAAACACCAGCGGCGGCAGCGCTGGCCGGATCAGTGACCATGTCTAGAGCATGACCCGAGTTATACAGCGACAAATACGTGCTCTGGGTGGGGTAGTTATATGGCCAAATGGTCCCATCATGAAGGTGGCTGCCGTGATTTCCCAAGTAGTTCAGCGAAAGCACCGTGTCTTTTCGGAGCAGATATTCACCGCCTACATTCCAGTTCTGCACCATCCCCATGGTCAGCGCATCGGGCCAGACGTAGGCCACGCCGCCGCTGATATTTGCTTGGTCAGGAACACGAGCGGGATAGATAGTCTGTCCGGTATAGGCGCCCGTTGCGACGTCCCAGTTGAACGAAGGCACATTGGGGATGTTATTGACCACAGTGTTGGATCCCGCGAGCCCGAACGCGCCGGCGGTGAACCCGGGCGGATAAAAGGCCGGAACTCCGTTCCACTGGTTCATCGCCAAGGGCGCGTAGGTGATTCCGTAATGACTGCGCAGCACCAGGTTGTGCATCGCTTGGTAAGCCACACCGACCTGCGGTCCAAACTCATGGAAGTTCTGGTTCCGCTCAAATGAATCTCTGCCATTCTGCGCCCACTCCCAGCCGCCATTGTAAGAGCCCCAAATTCCGCGATTCACACCGACATCGAAGTTAGACCAGTGGCCATTTTTTTCGTGGAACCGGCCATTGATATCCCAGCGCAGGCCCAGATTGAGCGTCAGGCGGCTGTTAATTTTGAAATCGTCCGAGGCAAACAGCGACATGCGCTTGCGCCGTCCATAGAGGGCCGACGTGACGCTTTGCGCGCCGTCGTGCACCTCGCCGAGCATGAAGTTGGCGAAAGAAAAACCCACGTAGGGCCAAAGCTGATTGTCGTTTGGCGCCCAGGTCTCACTGGTGAAGCTGTAGGCGCGAACACCTCCGCCATACACAGCGTTCATGCCGCGCGCCTGGAAGTCGCCGCCAAACTTGAAGCTATGCCGCCCGCGTGTCCACAACAGGGTATCGCTCACGACGAAGTTGTAGGGAGTGTAATGGTCGTTATACGGCGGCCCTATGCCCGCCTCGGAGTAGCCCCCGCCAGCGCCGCCGTCCGCAAAGGCTATGGAGGGAAAGTTGCTGCCGTTCGTCCCCGGGATGTTCACCTGGCTCGCATCGTAACTCGTGGGCGGACGGTCGCCCGCCATGTGCTGGTTGTAAGCCACAGACACCGTGTTCAGCACCGTCGGCCTGATGTTGTAAAGGTACTGGAGGCGCGCCGACCAGTCACGCTGCGGCTGAGTGTCGCCGTTGCTCAGTGGCCCGCCGGATGAACTTCCTGTCTGCCACAGACCTGCGGGAGCTAGAGAATAGAAGTTCCACCAGTTGAAGCTCCCGGAAATGCGCTGCTTGTCATTAATATTGTGGTCCAGCTTTAGATCCAAGTGCGTGCTGGTGACATCGGAATAGCCGCCGCTAAAGGCGGGAAAGTTATTCACCAGACCAGGCCCGGTTGCGGTGTAGCCGTTGC
>JAYTQD010000065.1:0-1965 GCA_043746935.1 Acidobacteriaceae bacterium
AAGTTCATGCACGCGGCCGTCTTCGCGTCCATCGCCAACACCACGTCGCCGAGCTTGCTTCCTCGGCCGCTGGCCGCCGTGCCTACCGGCTGATGGACGCCCGCGCTTGCGCGCGAAGCCCGTCCATTACGGCTGGTTTGATGTTGCGTGAGGCAGCGTTGCCGTACCCCGTGAACACGTACGTCTGATCCTCGGGTTGGGCGCCAACGACCGCGCAGCCAAGGCCTTCGCGCGGGTGCACGGCGAGTTGTTCGCCGCATGCCCGTAGCGCAGCCAGGCCCAAGCCTGACACCTCACGGATCTCGAAAACCGCGCCCAGCGCGCGTCGCGGCGTGGGCAACACGCGATGCGCCACGGCGTGCGAGCGCACTGGCGCGTTCATGAGCACCGAAAAACGCGTGCGCAAGCCGCAGGGTGGCGAAATCGACGTGGGAATTGGGCATACTCGCGATCAAACCGCGAATTGAAATCGGTCGGACAGTTGGTTGGTCACGGATTCAGGGAAGTGACAGGCACTTCACTGTGCTCGACTAAATCGAAACCATTCGATCTCACAATCTTGTCGTTGACATACAAAGAGGATTGATATTTGACGAAGCGCTTGACTGTTGGAACATACCAATAGGTCTCAAGCAATCCGCCGTACAGCTCTTTCTTGCCAAATATCCGGCGGGATTCCTTGCCTGCGTAATTCGGGCTCTTCAATTCAACCTTCATGGCGGTGTAAGTTCCCGCTGGAGTGGTAATATCCTCCCAACCCAGAACTTTTCCTTCTGCTCGGGTGCTTCCTTCCTTGCGCTCCCCACCTGTGTTTTGTTCCTGGTTTTCTGTCCCAGTCTTTGGACTGGAATTATGTTCTTGCACGACACTGTTCTGCCAGTCATAGTTCTGCCCCCAGGATTTTCCGGTATACAAGGGAAAATGGAATGCGGGTAGAAATGGAGAGAACTTAACTAAGCGATTCCCATCCTTGATTATTTCAATAAGGTTCCACTGCCGATCGAATAGTTGGAAATTCGCGCGCGCTGTAATGCCATTCGGTGTGACGACCACGTGAATTTCTTTGTCGCTCAATTTATCGACTTCGACCTTGAGAGAGAACTTATTTTCGTTCTCGTAGCCAGCGTAAATCCAAGTCTCCCCTATGATGACTTCGGGTTTTTCAACAGCCGCTGGTAGTTCCGCCGCGGTGCAAACGGCGGAGATCAGGGTAGCGAACGCGACCAGCGCCCTCATGGGAATCGGTGGCGATATGGCAAGTGCGCTCATAAGTATCTCAGATTGATTGCCGCTGCCCCACCGATGGAAATCCTATCGCCTCAAGAAACAAAATAGTTCGGCGTCCCCTGCGGCGCGGTGGAGGGCCAGTCAGGCCGCCAGGCTGCAACACGATCGACGGAGCGGCAATTGCGAACTCCGGTTTGCCCCGCAAGCATCTTGTCGCGCTCGAACACCCACACGTCCGGTCCATCGCTCGGGAATCCTCGCTGCGTGGACATGTAGTAGCCGTCGCGCGATGAACTGACCGTTTGAGCCGACGCGAGGGCCTGCCAAGGGATGGCAGCCACGATGAGTGCCGCATGGGTGAAGGCAGCAGCGACGTGCATAGAAACACATCATCGCCACTCAGTTCAGCCAAGAACATCCCCCACATTGGGGACGGGCTTCGGGTACTGCGCTCCGTCGATGCTGCGGCTTGGCGGTGCGATAGGAAATAGCTGCCTTCAGGCGATCAGACCGCGACCACGGAAGACGCCTTCGGCTCGCAATTTGCCACCCCTCTTGGCCCGAACGAAGAAGGACCGCGACGATGAAAGCAAGCTGGAACACTTCAAATTACTTGCTTGCAGGGCATTTCTCCCAGAAAACTCATCTTTGATGGCCATTGAGAACGATTTCCTGAATGGCACGCCTCAAAATCTCCACCAGCGGCGCCCTCGTCGCCGGCGCCCCCGCCCCGCCGCA
>JAYTQD010000066.1:0-13808 GCA_043746935.1 Acidobacteriaceae bacterium
GAGATCGATCTGAGTGACTTTCTGGCGCGGGCGGATGCGCTGGGCGCAGTGGGGAAGACGGTGCTGATCTCGGATTACTCGGAATACTATCGGCTGGCCGCGTACTTGACGAGATACACGGCGGAACCGATTGCGGTGACCCTGGGAGTGGCGAACCTTCCGGATCTTTTTGATGAGAAGTTTTACACGGAGCTGGAAGGCGGCATCTTGGAGGCATTCGGGAAGTTGTTCACCAAAGACTTGCGGCTCTACGTGTATCCTCTGCGGGACCACGCCACGGGGGTGCTCAAGACACTTGAGAACGTGGAGATCCCCGCGGCACAGCGGAATCTATTTCGGCACTTGGTGGAACGGGGGAGAATCAAGCAGCTGGATAATTTTGATGAAAGCGTGCTGCACATTTTCTCTCGTGATGTGTTGAAGCGGATTAAGGAGAATGACGCTTCCTGGGAGGGCATGGTGCCCGCGGAAGTGGCGGCGATGGTGAAACACCGCCAACTTTTTGGCTATCGCGAACCGGGAGTGCTGGAGGATGCAGCGTCGGCCTCGGGATGACTTGGCTGAGGCTCCCGGTGGCGAAGGCCTTGTAGCACGATGACGCTGCTGATGGCGAAACATGCGACGGCCAGGAGGGCGAGCAGTGGGGCGAGGTCGGGGCGGATGCGTTTGAGGTCAGCACCTAAAGCGGCGAGCGCGAAGAGGATTCCCACCACATTAAGCCAGACAGGCGCATGAACCGTTGTGCGCTGCTCTCCGGTGCGCAGGCGCAATTGCAAAATCAGTGCCAGGAGACCTACGGCGGCTAGCACCACGATGGCAAGCGGGCTGCTGAGGCCACCGCGGTTGGTGTAAATGACTACCAGGGCAAGGACTCCGCAGAGGAGCCCGGAGACGATTACGGTCCAGCGCCGGGGATGCTTGTTGTTATCCAAAGTGGAGATTATTGTAGCTTGCGGGCGGTTTTGGCGCATTTGGGATGCTGGGCTGGGAGCAGACGGGGCGATCCATCCACCCATGGACAGTGGCGATCCAGACGTTCACCCTGGGCCTGCACGGGCGGGGACGCCCGTGCCTCCATTTTTCGATTAGGCGGAGATACCGGGGATCCACTCGGCAGTGCGCGAGTCACCGTGGTGTACGGCGTAGAGCACGAGTTCCACGCGATTGGAAACGCCGAGCTTATCGAAGATGCGGAACAGGTACTTTTTGACCGTGTGCTCGCTGAGGCTGAGCTCGCGGGAAACATCACGATTACTGAGACCTTCGGCTACGAGGGCGACAACTTGCTCTTCGCGTGGGGTCAGCAGACTACGCCCACAATCGTTGATAACGCGGAGTGAGGGGACTTGGCAAACGAGGTCCAACAGAAAGTGGATCTGCTCCGAGCTAGCCCAGACCTGGCCGTCGCGAACCGTGTGAATACATTTACAGAGCCCGCGCAGGGACGCCTCGGCAAAACAGAAGATGCCGCGGACGCCGGAGCGAAAGGCATTCACCACGACCTCGCGCGCGTAGCACTCACCTAGAAGGATAATGGGAATCTGCGGGTGCGTAAGGTGGACGCGGCGGGCAGCGGCAAAGCATGCTTCATCGTGAAGGCTTGGGTTGAGGAGGATTACGTCCACGCGTGAGGACAACGTCAGGCGCAGGATTGCGTCGGCGTCCAACTCACACGCGGTGACTTTGAAATCGGGCCGGCGGCGCAAAGCGCCGGTTAGGAGTTGAGACTGCATCTGGCTGGAATCAGCGACCAGGACCGATATTGGCTGGAATACGGTATCCGACAGTGGCACGATGTAACACCTCAATGAACAAAAGTGAACACATCCTAGTGCATATGTGAGGCTCGGCGGAACAGCAAACTTCGGAAATTGCGGGGTTTCCTTGAAATTGTTGTCCCGTTTTGAAAATGGGTCGGATAGGTGCCAGCTATTCGGCGCAGTCTCATCTTGAGCGCGTTTTAAAATGAGAAATTGCCCTACTTTCGTAGGTGTACTTTTCTAGGACAGCACTCTTGTGCCGCGAAAGTTTGCTTGCGACCGCGCCGTCAGAGACGAAACCCGCGCCGTTGCGACCGCATCGCAACTTCGGCCTAGATCTTGCCAGGCGCGGACGACGCGGAAGCGATCCCTACGAGCGTGGGGGGCACTTTCCTGGTCTTGGCGATCCGTAGGCGCGGCCTTACGTTTGTTCTCCGCATGAATTCGAGGCGGATGAAGCGATGAAATTCATATTCCAACATTTTTCCAGCTTTCTGTTATTGGCATCGCTGACCGGGAGCAACGCCCTGGCACAGCGCGAGGCAAAGGTGGAGGCGAACCTGAAATCCCTGGCAAACGGGGAGACAAAAACCGGCTCGGGGCCGGAGTCGCCAGGAGCAGGCCTCCAGGGAACGAGGAATGAGCTCTACAAAATCCAACAGAGCGATACTTTGGAGCTAACCTTCACCTTTGCCCCGGAATTTAATCAGACGGTTACGGTGCAGCCGGACGGGTTCATCTCGCTGCGAATGGTGGGCAGCTTGCGAGCGGCGGAACTTTCCGTGCCCGCTTTTACGTCACAAGTCGAGACGGCGTACGCGGGAATTTTGAATCAAGCGGAAGTGAGCGTTTCTCTTAAAGAGTTCGAACACCCTTACTTTCTCGCTGCGGGAGAAGTGGGCAAGCCCGGGAAGTACGACCTGCGTGGCGACACGACGCTGTTGCAGGCTACGGCGATCGCTGGGGGGCTCACCGATAGAGCTGGGGCCTCGCAGGTGATTCTGTTTCGAAGCGCTTCAGAAGGGTACGTAGAAACAAAGATTGTTGATTTGAAACGAATTCTACGGGACCGCAGCCTGGCTGAGGACATTCGGCTTCGCCGGGGGGACATGTTGTACGTCCCCAAGAGCCGGTTGGCCAAGATTGAGCGGTTTATTCCGAGCAGCAATCTTGGGATGTATCTGAACGGGGCAAAATTTTGAGGGGCGGCAGTCGCGTGCGAGGGAGATAGATGCGGGAAGATCACACCTTGGTGGTGGACGAGCCGCGTCCCGCTCCGACTTTGCGTGATGTAGCGGCTGTACTTTTTCGGCAGAAGCACTTGGTTTTTTTGGTGTTCGTCGTGACTTTGGCAGTGGCGTTGGTGTACGGGCTGTTGCGGCCGCGGTACGAGGGCGAGATGAAGTTTCTGGTGGAAAAGCAGCGAATTAACCCGATGGTTGGCTCGACAGACCTGGCGGTGCCGCTGTTGCGCACGGACGTGAGCGAAGAGGAACTGAACTCCGAGGCGGAAATGCTGCGCGATCAAGATCTGCTTCGGGAGGTGGTGCGGAAGGTAGGGCTGGTCCGGTACGGGGTTCTCGACCGAGTCTTTGCCTCCAGTCCGGACGAGCAAATCGACGGAGCTGTGAAGCGCTTGCAGCGTTACTTAAAAGTAGAGCCGATGAAGCACACGCACCTTGTCCACGTGAGTTACCGTTCGTCGGATCGCGAAGAGTCGCTGAAGGTGTTGGGTACGCTGATGCGGATCTATCTCGCGAAGCACACCGAGGTGCATCGGGCGGCTGGACAATCTCATTTCTTCGACCAGCAAGCACATCACTATGACGAACTGCTGCAAAGCTCGGAGCAGAATATGGCGAGTTATGAGCGGGATGCCGGCGTGGTCTCGGCGGCGACGGAACGCGATCTGGCGCTGCAAAAGCTGACCGATTTTGTGGCAGCGCAGGAACAAACGCGCACGGCCATTGCGGAAGCGGAGTTGCGGATCAGCACGCTGGAAAAGAAGCTCGCCTCCACGCCCAGTCGCGAAACTACGCAAGTGAAGGTTGCCGATAACCCATTTCTCTTGCAGCAACTGAAATCGACGCTGATGAATCTTCAGTTGAAACGAACTGAGCTTCTCACGAAATTCCAACCGCAGTACCGGCTGGTAACTGAGGTCGAACAGCAGATTGCGGAGACCAAAACAGTGATCGCCAACGAGGAACTCAAGCCCGTGCGCGAAGAAACAACCGACCGTCAGCCGACGCATACCTGGGTTGAAGCGGAGCTCGCCAAAACACAGGTTGAATTCAACGGACTGCGGGGACGCTCGGCAGCGAATCAGGCGATTATTGGCCGCTATCGCACGATTGCGCAAAATCTTGGCGAACAGGTCATCCAGCAGGGTGCTTTGACCCGGACGGCCAAGATCGCGGAAGACAACTACGTGCTGTACCAGAGGAAGCTGGAGGAAAACCGCATTGGCGACGCGCTGGATGAACACGGCATCCTCAACGTGATGGTAGCCGAGCCACCGATGGTGCCGGCGCTGCCGCTCATGCCGATCTGGCTGATTGGGGTCGCGGCGGTGGCGGTCGCAGGAACGGCTAGTACGGGGTGTGCGTTTGTCGTGGACCATTTGGATCCTGCTTTTCGGACACCCGATGAGGTTGCGTGGGGACTCGGAGTCACGGTGCTTGCTTCGCTTCCCCGCCATGGTTCCGCGTTGTACCGGCCATATTCAGACTGAAACGAACCCAGGGGAAATGAATCAGGAGGTTCTAATCATGTCGCAAAGCGCGCGAGCAAACTGGGAACCTCTTCCCTTCAGCCGGACTCCCCTACGCCCAGCTTCCCGACCTGCTGAGGTGAAAGAGGTACCACGGGGGCAAGAGGCCGAAAGCAGCGAGGATCGCTTCGCTTTGGAGCAATTGGGCGGGCTCGTTCAGAAAATTTACCTTCCGGGACACCGCGGCGGTCGCAGGCATATCGCATTCAGCAGTGTGGAAAGGGGCGGCATGCGCCCTTGGCTGAGCGCGCGAATCGGGAAAATTCTGGCGCAGCAGGTTTCTGAGAGCGTGTGCGTGGTGGAAGTGGACCGTGGCGCAAAGTTGTTACGCGAGCTGGTAGCGCCCAATTCACCGGAAACAGGCGAGTTGGCAACTCCTTTCGGGAACGACCTGACCGTCAGGGTCGAGAGAAATCTTTGGCTGTGTCCGGCATCCCGCTTTTTACGCGAGGATGATTGGACGCCGCAAGCGGATGTGGTGCGGAACCGCTTGAGCCGGTTGCGGAGGGAATTTGGGTACCTGGTCATCCATGCGCCCGCGTTCGGCGTTGGAGAAGAAGCAGCCCTGATGGGTCAGCTTTCCGAAGGTCTCGTTCTTGTTTTAGAAGCCAGTATTACCCGACGTGTGGCCGCGATTCGTGCCCGCAATATATTGGAAGCGATGGGAATTCCCTTGCTGGGAACGATTCTCGATCAACGCACATTTCCTGTTCCAGAAGCTATCTACAAAAAACTCTAAGCCCGTAATTTCGCCGGATCCCAAGCTGTCGCTTTTGCGGCCCCCACTGCAAGAATGACGCAAGATAAGAACGCCCGTTTGGGCTCACCAGCAATCCTAAAACCTGACATGAGCAAGATAGCGGCGGTGCAAGCAAGAGTGCGCCAAGGATGGAACCTTGACCCAGCGTGGGTTCCCGTATGGGAACCTAGGCCCAGGAGCAGGGGGAGGACCATCCGCGAGGAAGCTGGACTCTTTGTTCGCCGCGAAACGGCAGGAAGGCGCGTTGGCAAACTACTACGTGAGTTTTCGTTCCCTGGTTCCGCTGATAGTAAGGATCGCGCTCGCGCGGCAATTTGGTGGATGATGAACCTTGTAGTGGCGCAGGTTGCGTTCGCTTGGCCAGCGGGTCTCACCGCCATCTATGGAACGTTGCGAGCGCAGTCCGGGTTGGACTCGCACGCCGGAATCGGATTTCTTTACGCCACACTTTTCACACTCTTCTGTCAACTGGAGGGCCTATATCAGCCTGCTTCGCGTCGGAACGCGAATGACAGACCCTACTCTCTTCTCAAGGCGGCGATGTGGGCCTTACTGGTCGCGGAAAGTGTGATCTTCTTCAGGGGAGGGTCGCTGGGCTCAGTGCCTCTCTACATGGTTGCGTCGGCGTGCCTGCACTGCACGCTCGTGGCGGGAGTGCGGAGCATTCGAGACAAAGTACTCAAGAATCCAGCCCGAGGAGCAGCAAAAGCGCGGCGTGTCGTGATCATCGGTACGGGACGAACGGCTCTGACGCTGGCATCGCATTTACGAACCAGGACGGATCTGGGCCGAAAATTTGAGGGGTTCCTCGACGATCAGCCCACAGGCGGCGCCAAGACACTGGGACGCGTACAAGATTTGGAACGATTGGCGCAGACGCTCTTTCTCGATGAAATCATCGTGTGCCTGCCCGACGAACCCGCGGCGTCCCGGCGCGCGGTCTTTGTCGCTCGCAGGCTCAAGTTGGACGTAAAGGTCGTGCCCGAGATTTACGGCTGCATGCCGCAAAACGATGGCATTGAAATGGCGGGAGACGTCCCCTTGCTGACTCTGCAAGAACAAGGCGTCTCGGAGCTTGGAGTCCTCGCGAAGCGTGTTCTAGATATGGCCGTAGCGGCTGGGTCTCTTCTGTTGATGGCGCCGGCTCTGGGTGTGATTGCGCTCCTGGTGAAGCTAGATTCACGTGGGCCTGCGCTCTACTGTGCTCCACGTGTGGGGAAGAGAGGCCGACATTTCCTCTGCTACAAGTTTCGCACCATGCGAACTGACGCGGATAAGAAAAAGCACGCGTTACGTGTCAAGAACGAACGTGTTGGGCCGTTCTTCAAGCTCCGCAATGATCCACGCGTCACGAGAGCGGGAAAATGGCTGCGCCGTTATAGCCTGGATGAATTGCCGCAGCTGTGGAACGTCGTGCGCGGAGACATGAGCCTGGTGGGGCCGCGCCCACACCCGCTGGATGACCACGCCCTCTATGCCCCGGAGCATCTGCAACGACTGACGGT
Source organism: Acidobacteriaceae bacterium (assembly GCA_043746935.1). Lineage (GTDB taxonomy): Bacteria > Acidobacteriota > Terriglobia > Terriglobales > Acidobacteriaceae > JANXUC01. Next base: position 6,799 of record JAYTQD010000066.1, read on the forward strand.
GACGCCCGGGTTGACGGGTCTTTGGCAGATTACGGCGCGCAACGATCCTTCATTCGAGCGCGGCATGGCGCTGGATCGTGAGTACATCGAAAAGCAATCCCTTCGGATGGATCTCTGGATTCTATTTCGAACCGTGCGTGAAGTTGCCTTGGGTAATGGCGTATGACCACCACGCCATGGCCGTTGGCGGCGGAGGGGTCTGGACGCGTCTCCGGCGCGCGACTGCTGACACTAGCCCTCAGCCCCTTGCATGCGGCTGTATGCCTTACGCCCTACTTGTTCCTGGGGACATTGCTGATCTTCCTCTTCCGTCCCCCGGACGTGGACTTGCATGAGTTGGACCGCATTGCCTTTGTAGTGCTAGTGGGCGCTTGCCTGGTTCGTGCTGTGCTGCTGCGCAAGCCGCTCTGGCCCTCACTTCCGCTGATCTGGCCCATGTTTTTGCTCATGCTATTCGCCGTCGTGACCACCCTGGGCCAGCCCTACGATTCGCAAACTTGGAGCTTGCTTGCCGCCAAGTTTGCCGTGCCGTATGCGCTCTACTACTTATCCGGACTCACTTTCGATTCGCCAGCTTCCCTTCGCCACCTGGAAATTTTCTTGCTGTGCGTCCTCGCTTACCTGAGCTTCACCGCGATCATGCAGTGGTTGGGTTGGGATGCCTTGGTCTTTCCTCGGTATATTCTTAATTCGGAAATCGGTATCCATACGGACCGGGCACGGGGAGCATTTTTGCAAGCTGTTCCCAATGGAGTCACGCTCAATCTGCTTGGTCTTATCGCGCTGAGCGCAATCTGTCGTAAGAAACTCAGGGGCTTGCTCGCGGCGCTTCTTCTTTTAACCCTTCCTTTCGCCATTCTGGCTACGATGACGCGCGCCGTATGGCTCTCGTTTGCGGGTTCCGTGGCATGGCTGGGGTTGTCTCAGCGCGGCGTTCTGCGTAAAACCAGCGCCGCACTTATCGGGGTAGCTGCTTTGGGTTTGCTGATGAGCCTGGTTAATCCCAATAACGAAAGCGCGTTGCTGGACCGCGCGGAGGAACAGGGGCCAATCGACATCCGGTTAGCCATCTACCGGGCGGCCTTGGGAATGGCCATCGAAAAACCCATCTTGGGCTGGGGCGTGAACCAAATGCCGCAGGAAGTTGTGCAGCGCGTGGAAGGCTACAACTTGGAGAAGTATTGGGCTCACAACTCCTACCTGGAGATTCTTGTGGAGAACGGAGTGGTGGGTCTTGGACTCTATCTCTCGATTTCGATGGGTTTGTTTCGCCTAGGCCGCTCTCGATGTCCTGACAACGTCTGGCGTGGAACTCTTGCAAGCGATGAATTTCGAAGGTTGTGGCCCGTGTTGGTGTGCGTGTATTTGTTCAATGCGTGCTTTGTCGTCATGAATTATCAATTCGTGAATGCACTCGTTTTCACTCTGGCGGGCGTGCTCGCGTCACAACAACCTGCGTCATTAAGGATGCGTCATGCCTCTGCCATCGCCGGCGCTCGCTAAAGACACTGAAAAGGATGCCGTAGCCGCACTGGAGGGAATTCCTGAGCCCGTATCCACAACATCGCTCTCTCAGCGAGGCGTGGCCTACATCACCGCGCGTTATGGGTGTAGCGCTCTGGTCAACGCGGGCAATGTTCTTGTCTTGACCTGGTGGATCGGGCCGCGAGCATACGGAGCGTTTGTTACCGCGGTCGGCATCACCACGTTTCTCGCGAGCATTGCGCGTACTGGTCTCGATACTCATCTCGTGCGTTCAGAAGACGCTCCGACACGCGAAGACTACGACACAGCTTTTACGCTGATTCTTGCGATTTCAGTTCTGCTTTGCGCTCTGGGTGGACTTGCGCTGCCGCTACTCACCCGATGGTTGCCAGAAAGCAGCTTTGCTCTGCCCTACCTTGTGCTGCTGTTCACGGTCCCTCTGATCGGCTTGGCCGGACCGCCGTTGGCCCAACTGGAGCGTGCGCTTCAGTTTCAAGATGTGGCCAAGATCGAGTTCGGGGGACAGCTTGCAGCCTTCGTGACTGGAGCAATCTTGGCATGGCGAGGACTGGGCGTATGGGCACCGGTGACCGGACATGTAATTTGGCAGTTGTTCGTACTACTCGCGGCAGGGAGATTATCTGGTTTCTCACCGCGCCTCACGGTCGATTGGACTCGGGCGCGGCACATGCTTGGCTTTGGCCTCGGATTTTCGGCGTCGGTTCGTATCTGGCAGCTGCGCGGTTTGGTCAATCCGTTAATTGTGGGCCGGTTCTTGGGTACGGAAGCCGTCGCCTTTGTCGCGCTGGCCGTGCGAGCGATTGAGGCACTGAGTTTTGTGCGCACAGCCGTGGGACGGGTTGCAATCGCCGCGCTGGCGAGGCTTCGCGAGGATCCCGCGCGGTGTCAGCAAATGATGCAAAAAGGTGCACGCCTGCAGCTCTTCGCATTGGGCGCGGTTTTCGGTGTGATGAGTATTCTGGGGCCGCCGCTGTTGCCGAGACTGCTGGGCGGGCGCTGGTCTTCGGCGCTTGCGGTTCTGCCATTCGTTGCGGCTGGGGCGCTGATCAACAGCGTTTTCGTGCTGGAGGCTTCGGCGCTGTTTGTTGAGGGACGGCAATGGGTGGTGACAAGATCCTATTTATGGCATGTAGTGATTCTTGTTTTAGGAACAGCGATCCTGACACCGCGAATCGGCATAGCGGGCTATGGCTGGGCTGAATTGGCGGCTTGTGTGCCGTACGTGATTCTCCATCGCGGCCTACAACCAAACTTGCGTATTTCTCTGTCTCAGGTCCTGCCTTGGCTGGCCGCTTTTGTATTGGCTTTTCTTAGCTCTCTCCTGATTTCGTCCATTCGATGGGCGCTTTGGTTGCCTTTGATGTTTCTACTTTGGATCGAAGCGCGCCGCTGGATGATTCGAGGCTCGTTGGCCCAAGGAACTCAAAACGATAGATTTTCGTGGAGCTGGATCTACGCCGCGCCGGTCGAGCGCACCGGGAGACTGGCGGAATGATGGATCGTGTACTCGGTTTTGCAGATAAGACGCGCGAGCGTGGTCTCAGTTACGTGGGAGCCGTGTCGGCGTACCATGCCCACACCCTACGGTACCGGCTGACTGCTTTCTCTCAACAACTGACGGGAGTCTCAGCAGTCAACGATCAAACGCCGATACCGCCGTTTCATTTTCATGCCGACGGTATACAAGCTATTGTGGCCTCAATTCCTGAACCTGCCAAACAAGATGCTGTCTTGGAAGCAAACCTATATCTGAAGCAGAAATTTTCTTTCCGAGGTCTCCCTGAAATTCATTTCCAACAATCCGTGGATTGGGATTTTGCGCCAGACAAAAACCTTTCCTGGTCGTGGGATCTCAATCGACACCGCTTCTTCCTCACGCTGGGCATGGCTTATCAATACACGCAGAACGCGGCGTATATCGAGAAGCTAGTGGAACTTTGGCATGACTGGATGCTGCGAAACCCGACTGGCAAAGGGCCGAACTGGCTTTCGCCCTTCGAGGTGGCGGCGCGATTAAGGAATTGGATCTGGGCGTACTTTCTGCTGGCTGCGGTGCCTGGGGTGAGTTCCTTGTTTCTGCGGCGCGCGTGGAGTGGACTGTCGCAACATGCTGCATTCCTCGCCGATCACCTTGAATATCACTGGCCCAACAATCACCTCCTGCTGGAGACGTTGTCACTCTGCGAATTCGCGGTTATCTTTCGGGGATTTGGCGGAGAGCGTTATCTGGCGCAAGTCTCCAAGGCTCTTGAGGAGCAAGTGGAACAGCAAATCTTGGCAGATGGAGTTCATAGTGAACTTTGCCCGATGTATCACGAGATCGTCGCCAGTGAGCTTGGTGCGTTTGTCAGTCTTTGCCACAAGTTGCACCACCCGTTGCCGACAGCGATGAAGGGTCGTATCGGCGCAATGCGCAGATTTTCGTTGGCCATTCGCCGGAGCGATGGCTCGTTCCCTCTTCTCGGAGACTCTTCTTCTCCCGATACGTGCTTACGTTTCGACTTGGGTCAACCAATGAAAGGCGACCTTGCGTATTGGGTAAACCCAAGCGAGGGCTTTCTCGATCCATCCGCCCAATTTCCGCTCTCTCTTGACCTTTTTGCCGAAGCTGGCTATGCCATATTGCGTGGAAACGGGAGACAAGCACATCTGATCTTCGACTTCGGCCCGTGGAGTCGCTGCGCTACGACCAACCACGGCCACTCGGACGCTCTCAGCTTTGAACTTCACGCTGCGGGGCGACCCTGGATCGTCGATTCCGGATTTTTCTATCCATGGCCGGGCGGCTTGGAGAAGGACGGCACAGCATGGACGCGCTACTTTCGTAGCACGTCCGCCCACAACACTCTACTAATCGACGGCAAAGAGCCTTTCGAGGTGAACCAGCATGGGCACGTTGGCTGTCAAGCAAAGACACGTCTAGTCGGCTACCGCACTACCTCGGAGAGAATTGCTGTTTGCGGAGAGGTGCAACCCTACTGGTCCGATCACGGATCCGTTCACAGGCGGGAAATCGCTTTGGACAGGACAGGTGAAATCACGATCCGAGATTTTGTTTTGGGGCCACCACTCAAAGCAGGGACTCATCGGTTGCAGTGGTTCTTACACTTTGCGGCGGATATCGTCGTTGAGTTATTGGGAACCGACACCGTAGTGGCTCGAGACGACCACGAAGAGCTGAGCTGTGAAATCTCTTGCCCAAGTCTGGCGCCCCGTCTCCGCCTGATTCGAGGTCAAGAATCTCCCCGGCAGGGCTGGGTGGCGCAATCGTCGTCGACCGTCGCGCCGGCTTGGCTGCTCGTGGTTGAGATCGAAGCTTCGCTTCCATTGGAAATACTCTTCCGTTTCCGACTTGGTCCGGCTCAGGAAACATTACAAACTCAAGACTTATGCGTCAGCGGGAGAGCATAGGTCGATCTATGCCATCCACCCAGCCAGACAAGCCGAGACGAGGGGAGGTGGTCTATCTCTCCAATTTGTTCCCTAGCGATGTGGAGCCCTACGTCGGCGAGGAGATTGAGGAATTAGAACGCCGCGGCGTGTCGGTTACGGCTTGCAGCGTTTGGGGCACAGACAGGTTGGGGGCTACTCAGAATCCAGGTCAGCGTACCGTTTTGAAGATATTCACGTGGCGACCCTGGTTGTGGTTAAACGCACTTGGGCTGTGCATCCAGCGTTCAGCGGAGTTGAACGACATTCTCCGGCAACTCGTCTGGACCGGCGGCGAATCATGGGGTCAACGCGCGCGAGGCTTGGCTCACACCGTGCTGGGGGCTCGGCTCGCATCGCTGCTCAAGGGCAGGAGCGTACGCCATATTCATGTACACCACGGTTACCTCGCAGCGTGGATTGGCATGATAGCCGCGAGGTTGCTCCACATTCCTTACAGCTTGACCTTGCACGGGTCGGATCTATTGCTGCGACCAGCGTTGCTGAACATCAAACTACAGCACTGCGCGATTTGCTTCACCGTTTCGGAATTCAACCGAGACTATTTGCTACAACAGTATCCGCAAATCGACCCTGACAAGGTGTTGGTGCGGAGAATGGGCGTATTAATTCCGTTTTTGGAATACATCAATGGCCGTGAAAACACCCCCGGCTCCTTTACGTTATTGGCGGTTGGGCGATTGCATGCGGTCAAGGATCACGCTTTTCTGATACGAGCCTGCGCGGCTCTGAAAGCGTCGGGACAAAAAGTTCGCTGCCGCATCGCCGGAGAGGGCCCCGAACGATGGCGATTGGAAGATCTCATTCGCTGTTTGCGTCTGACGGAAGAGGTCCGTCTTCTCGGGCACGTACCCCGGAGCAATCTCGCGGCTTTGTACCACGAGGCCGACCTCGTCGTTCTCACCAGCCAAAGTGAAGGTATTCCTCTCACGCTGATGGAAGCTATGGCCCTGGGGCGCCCAGTGTTGGCACCCTCCATCACGGGAATTCCAGAACTCATTCTGTATGGAAAAACTGGCTTCTTGTACAGGCAGGATTCTATCACCGACTTTGTGGAGCACGTGGAGTTCATTCGAAGAACTCATTCCGCGCTGGGTCCGATTTGTGAAGCAGCACGCGAGCATGTGCACACTTTTTTCAACCTGGAGACGAACCTTCAGAAATTCAGTGATGTGTTTTTGTATCGAATTCTTGGAACGCGGGAAGGCGTGAATGCGGATACTTTACTGCAACAAGTACAACTTTGAATTTTCTGGCACTGAGGTGTATCTCCTCGACCTGATGCGGTTGGTACGCCAGCAAGGAAACGAAACTGCGCTGTTTTCCATGGCCGACTCCCGGGGAGAAAGCTCAGCTTACGACAAATACGCAGTGCCGCCCATCGACTTCAAGCGTCCGCGCAATCCGCTGCAGCGCTTGAGGATGGCGGCCCACGCGATCTATAACCGAGGAGCACGCCAGCGAATTCGCAGCCTGATTCGCGACTTTCAACCTCAAGTGGCGCACGTTCGCAATATCTATCACCATCTTTCCCCGTCGATCTTGTGGGAACTGCGGCAACAGGGCGTGCCGATAATTTACCACGTGAACGATTTCAAGATGCTATGTCCAAACTACAACTTGGTCTCACGCGGCGAACCCTGCGAGCGCTGCGTGCAGGGCAGCTTTCTCCACGTTGTTTCTGAAGGTTGTTACGCTGGTGGGCGAGCGGCAGCGGCGGTACTCGCTGCCGAGGCCTATGTCCACAAGTGGCTGAAAACCTACTCGACTTGCGTGGACCTGCTGCTCGCGCCGACGAGTTTTGTGCGCGACAAAATGGTCGAGAACGGCTGGAATCCGCGCGCAATCGAAGTCTTACCGCATTTTCAGCGCATTCCAAAAGAGCCTCCCCCCGCGCCTTCCGCGGACGCTCCCATTCTTTATTTCGGACGGTTGTCGGCGGAAAAAGGGGTGGGCGATTTGCTGCGCGCGATGCGTCGAATTCCTCACATCCGCCTGATCGTCGCCGGGGATGGCCCTCAGCGAATAGAACTCGAAGCGCAAACTCTGGAACT
>JAYTQD010000067.1:0-5257 GCA_043746935.1 Acidobacteriaceae bacterium
AGTCATCTTTTGCCTTAAACTCCTCCGTCTGCGAAACTGGGCTAGCCTCGCCAACACCAACTATGGGACGCATTCACGTTCTTTCCGAGCAGGTCGCCAACAAGATCGCCGCAGGCGAGGTGGTGGAGCGGCCAGCTTCGGTGGTGAAGGAGCTGCTGGAAAACGCGCTAGACGCTGGGGCGACGCGCATCCGTGTGGACGTCGAGGCCGGCGGCAAGCGGCTCATTCAGATCACAGACAACGGCTGCGGCATGGTGCGCGATGACGCGATGCTGTGTTTTGAGCGCCACGCTACTTCGAAGATTCGCACTGACCTCGATTTGAATACCATCGCCACGCTGGGATTTCGCGGCGAGGCGCTGCCCTCGATTGCATCGGTGGCACGGGTGCATCTGGAGACGCGGGCGGAGGACGAAGCTGCGGGGACGCTGGTCGAGATCAATGGCGGAAATATACTGCGCATTGAGGAAGCGGGGCTACCGCAGGGAACGTCGATTGCTGTGCGCGATCTTTTCTTCAACACGCCGGCGCGGAGGAAATTTCTCAAAGCGGAGTCGACCGAGCTTTCCCACATCGCTTCGCTGGTCACGCACTACGCGCTGGCGCATCCGAAAAAACATTTTGAGCTGCATTCGGCAACGAATGCGCTTCTGATGGCGCCGCCCGTTGCAGGGCATCGTGAGCGCGTGTACCAGGTCTTCGGCAAAGACACTCTGGATTCGCTTCTGTCCATTGCCGCTGCGCTGCCGTTTGATCGCATGGGTTTACCACAGCCTCCGCCGTGGCGGCGCGAAGCTCTCGAAGATGGCGCGGCACCTCCCGATCCCGGCGAACTGCGCGTGCATGGTTTTGCTTCCAAGCCGGAGCTGCAAAAGCTCAACCGTAATTCCATCTACATTTTCGCTAACGGACGCCTCATCCGTGACCGCCTGATTCAACATGCCATTACCGAGGCGTACCGCAATATCCTGCCCAATGGCGTCTTCCCTGTTGTACTTCTATTTTTGGAAATGCCAGCGGCCGAGGTGGACGTCAATGTTCACCCCTCCAAGACGGAGGTGCGTTTCCGGCAGGCCGTGGTCGTGCATGATTTTGTGCGCGATACGGTGCGCGCGACGCTGATGAAAAACCGTCCCGTGCCGCAGTTCGCCACGGAGATTGCGGCGCATCCCACCGCCAGTCCCGCGCTCACTCCGAGCGCGCAAGCGGCGGGCTTCCTGGCCGCTGCACAGGCCTTGCGCGAACAGAATGCAGCGGGAGACGCGTGGAGCGCGGGCGGAAATCCCCTCGGCCCCAGTGGGTTTTTCCTGCAAGCTCCTGCCATTCCTCCGATGAGCGCGCGCCTGAATTTTGAAGGCGGCATCGCCGTGGACGCCAACGCTGCCATGCCGGTCGCGCAAGTAAAACACAGCATTCCCGACAACGGCTGTGCCCCACCAATTCCCGAGGGCATCGAAGAAGAGCCCACACTGGAATCGTTACGCACCCTGCGACCCCTCGGCCAGATTCGCAATTCTTTTATCCTCGCAGTCAACGAAGATGGGCTCTGGATTGTGGACCAACACGTCGCCCACGAACGCGTACTCTTCGAAAAAATCCTGCATCAACGCGAGGCCAAGAAGGTCGAATCGCAGCGTCTGCTCCTGCCGCTGATCGTCGACCTCACACCCGCGCAGCAAGCCGTCTTCGCCGAGATTGCGGATGAGCTCAACGACAACGGCTTTGAAGCTGAAGCTTTTGGTTCGCGCACGCTTGCCATCAAGGTTGCGCCGTCGGGCCTCGAAGCTGCGGAAGTCGAACGCATGTTGCACGAACTCTTCGATCAATGCACCGGCGAGCAAGCCTTGAACATGGAGCTCGTTCGCACGCGCATCGCCGCCTCCATTGCCTGCCACGCCGCCATCAAGGTCAACATGCCGCTGGAGCAAAATAAAATGGAGTGGCTGCTGGCCGAACTCGCGAAAACCGACTTCCCTTTTTCCTGCCCCCACGGCCGCCCCGTGGTGCTGCGCTATTCGATGAAAGATATTCAGAAAGCGTTCAAACGGATTTAGTCAACTTCATCTGTGTTTGAATCACGTGTGATCTAATCAAAAGAGATGATGGATTCCGAACTCCAACTCGCGCGCCTACAGAAATGGCATCTCGACGGCGAAACGGTCCGCACCGCCGAACAGGGCGCGGCATTTCTCGAATCCGTCGGTTTCTGCCTGCTTTATCCCATGCGCCCGCCGGTCCCGGTGCCCACGTTCGTCGGTGCTTGGGTCGGAGCAGACGAGAATCTGCCCACCTATCAACATGCCTATGCCGATCCGCGCGCCACGGACGCCAGTGAGCTGATGGTTCGTTTGCTGCGGCAGCGGGTGGCGTATGAAGCCAATCTTTTCGATGAAAACAACGCTTTCCTGGTAGCAGCATCGGTGTTTCCATTTTTCTACGCGTTAGTTGGCGAGCGTAATCCCAAGCAAGCCCCCAAAGGCGGCCCGCGCTCGGAATATTCGCAGCTCGCCTGCGATGCGTTCGATGTAGTTCATCGCGATGGTCCCATCTCCAAACCAAATCTGGCGCATACGCTCGGCGGAGGAGTTTCACCCGCCGCGCTCGATCACGCCCTGCAACAGCTCTGGTCGCGCCTTCGCATTACGCGCGTGGACTACAAAACCGGCGAAGGTTCGTACTGGGACGTGCTCTACCGCTGGGCGCCGGAGGCGGTGCAGGAGGGGATGGGTCTCTCCATTGGCGAGTCTCTCTCAGCGCTGGTCTGCAAGTATCTGGATTGCATGGTCGCCGCCGACCAGGAAGACGTGGAGATTTTCTTCTCACATTTTGTCTCCCGCTCCCGCGTGCGCGAGGCCATTCATGCTCTCATCGCGGCACGAGAACTCAGCTATGCCCACGTGGGCAGCCACTCACTCTTGCAGGTCACGCAGGCGCGGCCTGCGCCGACGCCGGTTGTACGCAGAAACTCTCCCATCGCCCGCCGGCATTCCCGCTCTGCACCCAAAGCGTAGTTAAAACCCACCACGGAGACACTGAGACACGGAGAGTTCGAGGCTAGCCGCTGGCTTTTGAGTCGACTTGAAGCTTTTCCCGCGCGGGCAGGCGAGGGCGACTGTCCCCACATGTGTATAGCGGGCTTCCAGTTTTTCTCCGTGTCTCTGTGTCTCCGTGGTGAGCTGGAGTCAGGCACTTGCCGTGTACAATCGATAGCTTGACCACGCTCCCACGCAAACTCATCATCGCCATTGACGGCCCCGCTGGCGCGGGCAAGAGCACCATCGCAGCCCGTCTGGCCCGCGATCTCGGCTACGTCAATCTGGAGAGCGGCGCCATGTATCGAGCGCTGGCGCTCAAGGCCATCGAGCACGATATCGCTCTGGACGACGAAACTTTGCTGCTCAAGTTGGCGCAACAATCGCACATCACGCTGGAGCCCACCCGCACAGCCAACCGCGTACTTCTCGACGACCGTGATGTTTCGCAGCGCGTGCGCGAAGCCGACGTCACCAACGCCGCCTCGAAGGTCTCAGTGCATCCCGCCGTGCGCCAGTGGATGGTGGCTCGCCAGCGAGAGCTGGGCGCGGGCGGCGGCGTAGTCATGGAAGGCCGCGATATCGGGACGAAGGTCTTTCCGGATGCCGATCTCAAGATTTTCCTGGATGCCCATCCTGACATCCGTGAAAAGCGCCGCTTGCTGCAACAGCAAATCAGTGGCCCACTTGCGGAACAAGTTGCCGCCGAGCTGCGTCAGCGTGATCAACGCGACCGCACGCGCGCCAACTCCCCACTCGAACCCGCCTGCGACGCCGTGATTCTCGATTCCACAGATCTCGGCGAGGATGAAGTTTTGGCCCGCATTGAGCGCTGCATTCAAGAGAAGTTAAGCGCGAGCTGATTTTCACACTCTTCTTGATTTTGTCATGCTGAGCGCAGCGAAGTATCCCTACACCCTCGACGTAACGCTACTCTTGCCAACTTTCTCACCATACAGCCCAGGTTAGAAAGCTGGCGAGATGCCATTCCGCTCTCAGTATGCTGGGGATTCTTCGCTGCGCCAGGATGACCCCTTGGGGGGAACTGACTCATGTTCTACAACGGAACTACATCTAAAACTCCCGCACACCGTCCTTCGGATCAGCCTCGTCGGCACCGGAACCCGGCTTCGGCGGTACTGGAGGTTTCGGAATCGCCGCCGCCGCCGACCCCTTACGAATCTCAATCCCACCATGTGCATTCGAGACCCGCAGGCTACCCGCGCCATTACCTACAACTCCGGTAGCCCGTCCGCGGTCATCTTGGTTGTTCACCTTCAATTCGCTGAAACCGCTTTCAACCTCGCCATTGTCTGTACTGGCATCGACCTTAAACCCGGCTTGATCGGGTAAGTAAATCTGCACGTCGGCATTCCGGTTGTTGATGTCGATATTTCCCACCGGCAGTTTGTTGATCCGTACTTCGACAGCGCCATCATTGTTGCTGACACGCACGTCCCCGCTCACCCCATCCAGCCGGATGTCTTTTTCCTTTGTAAGCAATCGTACCGGACCCGTAACCGAACTCCCATGCAAGTCTTCTCCATTGATGTCCAGGGTTCCCGAAATGCTGGACAACTCCAGGTCCGTGCGCGAAGTCTTAAACGTCACCGACTTGGCGATCCGCGCCAGACTGACGTCCTCGTGGAACTCACCGGAAAGACGCACGGACCCCTTGACGTCACTGAGATTGACCTCATTCACTCGCCCATCGATAGAAATATCTCCCGTCAACTTGGAGACACGCACTGTGCTTTTTTCAATATCCAACTTGGCGTTGCCCGTCACATCCTGCAAGGAGACTTCGCCGTTTTGGCTATTGACTTCGATATCGCCGTCGCGGCCCATCACGGAAACATCCCCGTGCTTGGACACAATCGTGACGGCAACTTTGCGCGGCACATAGACATCCAGGTCCGCACTCACACCGTGGTCACCGGAACCTTCGGTATTGGCATTGAGAGTGACCGTTTTTTCCACCGCTGTCAGTTGAGGCTTGGTCTGCTGGTTGTACCGGTCAGCCGCGGATTGATTCTCGCTATGAATGGTCTTCCGCACCATCACCTTAATCTTGTCACCATCCCCCACGTTCAGGTTGATGGCTCCATGGTCATTAGTAATCCGCAAGGTCGATCCGGGTGCAAGCGCTTGTTCCAATTGGTCATCAAACGTAAAACTCTCGCCACGAAGGAACGGCGGCCAATCTTCGTCGTCAATGTGGAACA
>JAYTQD010000068.1:0-1957 GCA_043746935.1 Acidobacteriaceae bacterium
CGGCAGCCGCTGAACTCAAACGTTAGCCAGCACAAGCAACACGTCGGCATGACACGGTTCGCCCAGCTTGCACCAACAAGCCAAGTTCTTGCCGCGCAATTCACCCACCAAATCCAGAGGATGATTCCCGAACTTGAAAAGCCAGCGGTTGTATTCGTCGTATCCGCTCCACGCTTCCGGCACATGGGCGCTCGTCGCAGGTTCCCAAACGCCTCGAACGGTATTTTTGAACAGCGCCACACAGGTGGCCGAGTCACGCCACCGTGAAACGTAGTGCGGGTTTCCCCATCGCCCAGGACGCGCCACACTTACGGTGTTCGGCGGCATGCGCCATCCCCTTGTGCGTTTGAGCTGTATCCGTTCAGGCATCATGTCTCTTTCCGTTAAAGTGCTGGCTAACCATTCCATCAACCGGACGCCTACGGCGCCGGTTATGTCAGACGTTAGCCGTCGCAATATCCTTGAGCCAGCGGGCGCGAGCTATGCAAAAGACACTTCTCGCCCTATTTCTGCTCGCAACCTCTGCCTCCGCCGCTGCGGCCGAAGGCGCCGACCCTCGCGATCAACTTGTCGAGCATGACCCAAGAATCAAGCTCAACTTCAATGAGGAACTACTCGATAGTCCACAGGTCGCGTCAATTGCGCGCGTGGTACTCAATGCCGACGGATCGACGCTGACCGGTTCGTTGGTCACTCACTGCCACGTCTTGATCAACCTTCACTTGATAAGCGACGAACCCGAGAGCAAGGTACGACTCGGCCTTCTCAAGCTATCCGATGCCGAGCTGGCCGCAGCAAAGGAGGCGAGAGTCACCGTTGGCTTTCTGCCAAACGGAGCCGTGGACTTTCGCTCGGGGTTCAAGATCATCGTCGCCGGCCGAATAGTGGAGACCGGCCGTACGCGATATGGTCGCTTTGACTACACGGAGGAGATTCCCGCCAAAGAGGACTTTGCAATTGTTCGGATCGACGATCCAAAAGCGATAGCCTTACTCGCTCCGCTCGACATCGCCTCTGAGCTCGAAATCGAAGGCTCAAACAAGCGTGGCTTCATGGCCGGATATCCTACGCAGCTCATAGCGAAGTACGGGCAAAACGCGTTCATGCAGCAATGCGTCATCCAGAGCAACACGGGCGGGATGGTCCACACCTGCGTGTCTACGGCCGGTGAGTCTAGTGCTCCGTTCTTGTTCAACTTCGGCTCGAATCACAAGAGTGCGCTCAAGATCGCGGGAATAGGCAGAAAGGGGAAGTTCAATGCCAATTCCCTCGATACCGTTGGCGTTCCCGCGTACTCGTTCCGGCAAGTCGTTGAGAGATTGAAAGCGGAGGCTTGCAATTGAGACACCCAAGAAATGCTGGCGCATGAGCCGTTCCGAACCTCCTGTTGCTGCCGCGAGAGCGACGGCTAACCCTTCCATCGAGGGGACGCTTTCCGGCCTACGGCCTCCAAGCGCCCCTCATGTCAAACGTTAGGCGTCAGAAATCGACAAGCACATGGCTACAGAGTGGCTCGGAATTCAAGGGCACCAAGCGCTTTTGCCGAAAGGTTGGCGCACTTCCATTCAAAGCAAGCGCGGCTTGCCTCTACCCTACCTCGTTTCTTCAAGCCAAACCAACACGCAAGGCCACCGCCCTTGCCCACTCGCGGCCTTCGTGTCCTGGCTGCAAGCAAGAACCGCGCGGGCTGCCCGTCCCGCCAGCGGGCGGGTAGCGAACCAATCGTTGTTTGTGGAAGGCCGCATGAATCGAAAAGTAGCTTCTCGCAAGTGCAGCGCTCAGGCACACTTCGCTCATGAACCCAAACGCATCGGTTCTCGTCTCACGAGAGGCTTCTCGAAGCACGAGAACAGTGCGGTCTCTGTTCGCGCAGGTATCGGTATCAAGGCAAGGCCAAGTCGCGCCACGGCTGCCGACGCCTAACCCTTCCATCGAGCGGACTCGCACCGGCAGGCAG
>JAYTQD010000069.1:0-13769 GCA_043746935.1 Acidobacteriaceae bacterium
GTTGCGGGATTTTTCGGGTACGCCCGCTGGAAAATTGGCAAAGCTGTGCAGGGTCTTCCCGCCAAGCTCACCAAACTCGGCGTCGAAATCAAGCAGACCGCCGACGGTTTCTCCGTATCTAAATCAGAACAAGGCCGCACCCTCTTCACCGCCCGCGCCAGCAAGGCCGTGCAATTGAAGGACGGAGGCCGCGTCGAACTGCATAACGTCGTCATCACCGTCTATGGCCGCGATGCCGCGCGCTACGACCAAATCTCCGGCACCGACTTCGAATACGATCCGCACTCCGGCGACATTTCCGCCCGCGGCCCGGTCACGATTGATCTCGTCGCCAATCCCAAAGGCCTATTGCGTCCCGACCAAGCTCCGCCCGAAGACCTCAAGGAGCCGCTGCACATCCGCACCACGGGCCTCGTCTTCAACCAGAAAACCGGCAACGGATTTACCCATGACAAGGTCGAATTCAGCATGGCCGCCAACAGCGGCTGGGCCGACGGCGCCAGCTACGATTCGAAATCCGGCGAGCTCACCCTCGAGCGCGCTATCCGCATTACCGCTACAGCGCCCAACGCAGCGGATCTTACGGCTGCCCACGGTCTGATTACCAAGAGCCCACCGCAAGTTTTTCTCGATCACGTTCATCTCACGCACGGCGCGCAGCAGGTCGAGGCGGAAAAGGCTACGGTCTTCCTCACCGAAGAGAACACGCTGGAACGTATTTTAGGTCAGGGCAACGTGGAAGTTACCGCCTCCGGAGCCACCCAGCTCGCGCTGCATGCGGAGCAAGCGGAAATTTTCCTCACCGGCCAAAAAGCTGAGCTGCGGCAGGCCGTGGTTTCCGGAAATGTCCACATCGTCACCAGCGGCGCGCAGAATACGGAAGCCTACGCGGATCGCGCGACTCTAGATTTCGTAAGTGGAACGCTGCTCTCCAAGGCGCGCGCGGAAGGCAACGTCAAATTGATGCAGAAGGGCGCAACGCAACCGGCAGATGCTCGCCCCTCGAGCAACGCCCAGCAGGTCCAAATCACAGCCGCCGCCATGGATTTCCTGGCGAAAAACGGCCGCCTTACCCAAGCCGAAACCTCCGGCGCGGCGGAGATCACAATCTCGCCAGCCAGCGGCTCCGGCCAAATCACACGCGTCACCGCCGGCAAGTTTACCGCTACACTCGACGACGCCAACCGCCTGCACACTCTGCACGGCGCACCGAACGCCGTCATCACCAGCGCCACACCAGGCCAGCCGGATCGCGTTAGCACCAGCTCAACACTGGATGTAGCTTTCCGACCACAGGGAGGCATCGAGAGCATCGTGCAACAGGGCGACGTTCGCTACCACGATGGCCAGCGCCAAGCCTTTGCCAACAAAGGGCTTTTCACTCCAGCCGACCACCTGATTGTGCTCACCGGAGCCTCACGCGTCACCGGCCAGGGTCTTACCACCACCGCGGACGCCCTGCGCCTCAACCGTGAAACTGGGGAGGCCACCGCCGAGGGCAACGTGAAGAGCACGTACAGCGAGCTCAAGCCCCAGCCCAATGGCGCTCTTCTGGCTTCTTCCGATCCCATCCACGTCACGGCCCGCTCGATGCAGGTGCGGCGCGATTCGGGTGTTGCCCGCTACTCTGGTGGTGCTCGCCTGTGGCAAGGGCCCAATGTTGTGCAGGCACCGACCATCAGCTTCGACCGCGACCACCGGGCCATGTCCGCGGAAGGGACTTTAGAGGGTGCCGCGCTAGCCAAGCCAGTAACGGCAGTCCTTGTCCAAACGGGTGCCGACGGTAAAACCACCCTAGTTACAATCACTTCCCAGCGCTTGACCTACACCGATTCCGAGCGCCGCGTGCACTTCGACGGCGGCGTAACCATGCACAATACGGACGCCAACATTACCAGCCAGAGCCTCGACGTCTACCTAGCTAAAAGCAAACAAGTCGTATCGAATCAATCGATTACGTCGCAATCATCTACTCCCAGTCGCCTCGAGAAAGCCATTGCCCGCGGCGGTGTCGTCATCACGCAGCTCACCCGCAAAGCCACCGGCGACACGCTGACCTACATCGCCGCCGAAGACAAGTTCACGCTCGAGGGCGGACCCCCGAGCATTTTTGATGCCGAACGTGGCAAGATCACCGGCGATTCGTTGACTTTCTTTAGACACGATGATAGGGTGCTTGTGGAAGGTGGGGCTAACTCCCCTGTTATCACTAAGACACGAGTGGCACACTAAATGCATGTCTTGGCCACCGACGAGATTGGCAAGACCTATCGCGGCCGCCGAGTTGTGAAAGGCGTGAGTCTCCGGGTCGAGCAAGGGGAGGTTGTGGGTTTGCTCGGACCCAACGGGGCCGGGAAGACTACAACGTTTTACTCCATCGTTGGCTTAGTCCCCCCCGATACAGGCAGGGTTCTTTGGGATGACGAGGACATCACTGATGTCCCTATGTATCTACGGGCCCGCGAATACGGCATCAGTTATCTCCCCCAAGAGCCATCGATTTTTCGCAAGCTCACTGTAGAGGAAAATATCCTCGCGGTTTTGGAAGCGCAGCCCATTTCGTGGCATGAGCGCCGCGAGAAGCTGGAGCAATTGATCGATAAGCTAGGTCTGGAGCATGTGCGCAAGAGTAAAGGCTGGTCGCTGTCGGGAGGCGAGCGGCGGCGCGTGGAGATTGGGCGCGCGCTCAGCATCAACCCGGCATTTATTTTGCTCGACGAACCGTTTTCGGGCATTGACCCGATAGCCGTGCTGGATTTGCAGAAGATTATTGGAGATTTGAAAGCTAGCGGCATTGGCATCTTGATTACGGATCACAATGTGCGCGAAACGCTGTCCGTAACGGATCGCGCTTACATCATCATTGAGGGGCGAATTTTTCGCACTGGATCGCCGGAGGCGTTGGGGAGTGATCCGGAAGTGCGGCGGTTGTACTTGGGCGAAGGTTTTTCGGCGGCTTGATTTAAAGACGGTGGCGGCAGATTGTGCATCCCACCTGCGAGTAACAAGAAGGCACGCTACTCTGGGTAGTGTCGCGCTAGGTGGTGCGGAAGATATGCTGGGGCTGCGCTGTACTGCGAGAAAGTTGGAGAGGGTATCGCGGCATGAAGGGTGCGGGGGTTCTTCGCTGCGCTCTGAATGACAGTTTTAAAAGAAGAGTAAGAAAGGGATAGCGAGACCGAATGGGTAGTCTGAAACACAATCTGAGCCTGCGCGTATCGCAGCGGCAAATTCTGACCCCTGGGCTGGTGCAGATGGTCAGCGTCCTGGCGCTCAACAAGCTTGAGCTCAAGGACATGATCAATGCCGAGATTGTGGAGAACCCTGTTCTGGAGGAGCTGGAAGATTCCGTACCGCTGCTCGATCAGGCCACCGGACGCGATGAAGATAGCGTTGCGGCGGCGGCAGCCGCGGAGACTGTTCCGGAAAAGAAAGACCCGTTTGACGAGATTGATTTTGGCTCTTACTTCCAGGATTACCTCGACCCCGGCTACAAGAGCCGCGCGGAGATGGAAGAGATTGAGCGCCCGTCGTTTGAGGCGTTCCTTTCCAAGGCTCCGAATCTTACCGACCACTTGATGTGGCAGGTTGGGTCCTTGAGTTTGAGCGGTCCGGTGCGTGAGGCGGCGGAAACCGTTATCGGCAATTTGAACGAAGACGGCTACCTGTTGGCCAGCGATGCGGAGATGCTGGGGCTGGAGCAGGCGGCGTTTGAAATTGTGCCTGAGGAAAAGGTCAGAGGTGGCGCAAAAGCGGCTCTCGCCAACCCTACGTTAGCGAGTCCCGAAGTTAGTTCCGAGTTGACAACAGACGACGATGTGATTCCGGAGATGGCTGCCGCTTCGGCGTTTGATTATCTCTCCAATTATTCCGCACAGAACTCGCTCGACATAGCGGTTGAGTCGGCGGATGCGATTTTCCCCGGCGTGCTGGTTCCTGCGATTGATATGCGTTCCGTCGTAGGTACGGCGGCAGCTTCGGCAACGTCTCCCGCAACGTCTCCCGCTCTAGCCACCGCCGCTGCTCCGGCAAAAGCGCCGTTCCGGCATGAGTTCCGCGTCAACTTCAATCGCGAGGAATTGTACGAAGCCATTGCGGCCGTGCAGCAGCTCGACCCTCCGGGCGTGGGCGCGCGCGACCTGCGCGAGTGCCTGCTGGCGCAGATTCGCTACCTGCAACAAGTGCGCGGCCAGCACAAAAACGAAGACTTTGCCGCCTACGCGCAGTTGCTGACCGACGCCGAAAACGTAGTCGACGCGCATCTGCACGCCATGCAATTGAAGAATTACAAAGAAATCGCCCGCGCCCTGGGACGCCCGACCGAGGCCATCACGCGCGTGCTGGAACTGATCCGCACGCTCGACCCCCGGCCCGGGCTGCGCTTCAACGCCGTCAATGCCCGCCTGATTGAGCCGGATGTTGCTTTTGTGAAACAAGGCGACGAGTGGCTGGTGCTCTTCAATGACGATGACGTTCCGCAGTTGCGCCTCAATCCCGGCTACAAGAAGCTGATGCAGCGCGACGCCGCCGAGCGCGATGTCCGCAACTATGTGAAAGAGCGCTACAAGTCGGCCATCCAGCTCATCAAAAACATCGAGCAGCGCAAGCAGACCATCCTGAAAGTCTGCCTGTCGATTCTGGAACGGCAATACGAGTTTCTCGACCTCGGCATCGACATGCTGAAGCCGATGATGATCAAGGAAGTGGCCGAAGAAATTGGCGTGCATCCTTCGACTGTGAGCCGCGCCGTGGCCAATAAATATGTTCACACGCCGCAAGGCGTTTTCGAGCTGCGCTATTTCTTCTCGGAAAGCGTGCAAGGCCCGGAAGGCGGCGGAACAAGCCTGCTGATCCTGAAACGCCGCGTGAAAAAACTCATCGAAGACGAAGACCCCACCAAACCGCTCACCGATGACCAGATCACGGCGATCTTGCAGGGGCAGGGAATTCAGGTCACGCGACGGACCGTCGCGAAGTACCGCGAGGACATGAAGATTCCCAGCACGCATCAACGGCGGGTGAAGAAGAAGTAGAGGGCGGGAAGTTCTCCTCAATACTTGTCCGAAAAATCCCAATCAGAATAACTTCTTGTTTAGTGTCTTAGTGATGTGATCGATTGTGTTGATACCGCCGATCTCTGTAGTTCCCAAGTCTTCAGGGGATATGAGTTTAGTCGGCCAGAGGGCTTCAAATAGGAAACGTCCAATACCAGCTTCTCCGAGTTGGTGCACAAACGAGTCCGGATCTGGTCGTGTGAACGCTGACATGCTGTAAGCTGTTGCCTCAGCAAATAGATCAGCAACTTGAATAGCGAGATGATCCTTTGAATCGGCGAATTGGAGTTTCTTTGCTTTGAGAGGAAATTCGAATTTTCGCCTATCGTATCCGATCAAAGCTGGCGTTATGGACTTGTCCATCATTGCCTCAAACGTAGTTTTTTGTGCCGCCATGGGCTTTGATGCGTCGTGGATCGCTATAAATTCGCCGCCAAGTTGCTTTCCCCATTCTATGCAATGAAGGAAGAACGAGGGAATGGCGGGGTCTAAGGCGAGAAAGTCGATCCCGTCTAGAATGTCATCAATGCACTCCTCCGCGTGGATATATGGGGAGAGTGATGTCTTGTACTGAGCGTCGGTGCAGTTATCGTAAGCATCACGAACGGCGGCGAAGAATCTATACTTAGTTTCAGGCGTCTGAGTTCGCACCATGTCCACAAAACCAGCGAGTAGGCTTTCAAAGCGGGGCTTTCCGCAGAAGACCGGGCTTACGTGGTAGCGAAGGTTTGAAAGTGATATATTTCCGCCACGCTCATAAAGATCGATTCCGGCATCGTGCATTAGGGTTTCTTCGATCATGTCGACGAGCTTAGTAACGATCATGTACCGCTTGTGCATAACCGTCGTCTTGGCCCGTAGTTCGGAGTGAATGGGCGATCGAAAAAAATCGAGCAGTTTCTTACGACCACGGTCAGTTTTTCGAAGTGACCTGAACTTGGACTCAGTGGATTGCGTGGACTGAACCAGTCGCAAGAGTTCCGCGCATTCGTCTGCATTGTAGTTCACCGATGCGAGGACAAAGACTGGTTGTGTAGGATCTAGCAAAGCGGCACCAGTATTGCCAGCTTCGTCACAAAAAATAATTGGTGTTGGAACTGGAAGATGCAAATCTAATTCCTGGTGGGGACAATAAGGATTTTCTTAATCTCGATCTCCAATGCTCCCGAGTCGTTAAGCAACTCGTTGCTGATTGAGATTAGATAAAGCCGCAGAGCGTCGCGTGTTTGGTCGACGCCACCTAGTGCTGATGCAATGCCAGCCACCATATCCAAATACATTGAGGAAAGTCTGTTTAAGGTGGCAAGACGGACGAAATGCAGAGCGATACGACGGTGCAACTCTGGGTTGGACAGCACCGGTGTGATTTCATCGCGCGATGTTTCCCACGCACCGGCGTCGAGGCCGACATCGAAGAGGGCTTGATTGTTTGTCAGAGTCGCAAGGCAGCTCTTCACACGTTCTCGATTGTAGGAAAGTGCTGCGACTATCGCGCGGAGCCCATTTTCCAGACGCTCCCGGTTCTCGGTTTCACGTCGAGCATTCGCTGTGCGGCCTGCCTGGGCGTTCAGCCATAGAGCAGTGGGCACGCCCAAGATAACGCCGACCAGGGTCGAGCACAAATTGGGCCAGAAGCTGGACCAAAACCAGTTCATCGCTGTGTGACTCCATGGATATAAAAGGTGACAGTGATATCCTAGTCTGGAACACGATGCTCTGTATATAAGAATTCATGATACCTATAGTTGCGGTTTCCCGAAATTCAAGTAGTAACCATCGCTGCCGAAAGTAATCTTATGGCCTCCGCGAAGCTGACCACGAAAGGGCGAATCACGATTCCGGCTTCAGTACGGGCGGAGTTGAAGCTGAAGGCTGGGGATCGCGTGGAGTTTGTGAAGATTTCGGAGCGGCAATATGAAATTGTTGCTTGCAACCTTTCCGCCAAGGATTTGGAGGGAAGGTTTCGGTGGAGTGGTCCTCCGGTTACGCTTGAGCAAATGGACGAGGCGATTCGGGCAGGGGCCTTGAGTCGCCATAAGAGGAAGTAGAGTCCTCGGCCGAAAACGAAAACCCCCGCCCTGTCGCACAAACCGCGACAAGGACGGGGCACCCTCCTCCGGCTTGTCGCCACCGGAAGTAGCACCAACGGGCACTCCCCTCTCCTGAAAAACGGTGTACTCTGAACTTGCAATCGAGTCCTCAAGCCGCTACTTCGAAAATCCGGAGGGTGCCCGTGAACGTGGAATACACCGGTAGGCATTTTGAGATTACTCCCGCCATTAAGAAGAACGTTGAAACCGGCCTGCATAAAATCAAGAAAATTCTGGGTGGAGCGTTTGAGGCCAAAGTAATTTTGGCGCTGGAGAAGCGTCGCCACCGGGCGGAGATCACGATTACGCCGCGCAACGGAACGATTGTTGGGCTGGCGGAATCCACCGAGATGGTGGTGGCCGTGGGCGAGGCGCTGGGGCATTTAGAAAAGCAGTGTTTGAAGCACCGGGCGCGGTCGCGGACCAAGAAACGGCATCCGAAGGACGGCAAGAATTGGGACTTAGCTACGGATATTGCGCGCCACGGCGCGGGAGATAACGCGGTTGCGGGGATTGTCCCGGCGGGGAAGAACGACGCGATTGTGCCGCTGGTCGTGCATAAATTTCAGGCCAAGAGCAAAGCCTCGGAGGTGCACGTCGTGGCTGCGGCGGATTCCGTGGCGCTGCGCCCGATGACCTTGGAAGAGGCTGTGAAAGAGGCGCACTTTCGTGATCGCGATGTGTTTGTGTTTCGCGACAATAAGGGCAGGGTCAAAGTTCTGCACCGGACGCGGGATGGGAAATTGGAGCTGATCGAAGCGCCGTAGAGTGCGAGGTATTGCCTAGGAGAGGCTTGTTTCACCCTTGCCGCCCAGGCGAGGGCGCCTGGGCCTACGTGATCCTCCGGGTTGGGCGACCCGTCCTGGTGTCGCGCCTAGGGGCATTTCTGCCTCAAGAATAGGGCATTCCTGTGAGCTCCCTAAGTACTTGCTGCTATGGCTGGATTCTGGCCCAGTGCAATCCTTGGGCCTGTCCTTTGGGCCAGTGGGGTAACCGGGCCTTTGGCGGGGTGTAAGTGATTCTCCCAGTGGCGGTTAGACCAATATCTTCCGTAACTTGTTGATTCTGCTGGGGGAGATTTAGAGTCTCGTCAAGCAGGTTCGATCCTCTGGCCGCAGAGATCTCTCCCTAGGCTCTTGTTGGGAAAGCACTTAGGTTCGTGGATTCCCCTTAGGAGGCTACATGGCATCGACAACAAATCGCGGACTTGCGGTGGTGGCGGTGGTGGTGTTCGCCGCCGGATCGGCAGTAGCGGCGAATTTCGTGCTGCGCTGGACTGGGCATGGGTTGAACTACAGCGTTCCGGAGCCGGCGAGCTTGGCCTTGGCGGGTCTCGGGCTGGTTGGGCTGAGCCAGAGTTTGGTGCGGAGGTTTGGGAAGGCGTAGAGAATCCAAAAAGCAGATTTCCAAAAGGCACCTCCCCCGGGGTGCCTTTTAATTTTGCGGCAAATGCTAACATCGCTTTATGTCCTTGCGGAAAATTTCAGAGAAGCTGAAAACGGAACTCGGGAGAGTGCGACCTCCCAAGGTGAGTGGTCGCGTCCGGCACGAGGAGAAGGCGCCGGAGAAGCGGGCGACCGAGTTGGTGATTATTACCGGGATGAGCGGGTCGGGGAAGGCGTCGGCGCTCAAGGCGTTTGAGGATCTGGGCTACTACTGTTCGGACCACTTGCCGGTGGATTTGACGCCGCAGTTTGCCCAGCTGGTGCTGGCGTCGAAGGAGATTGAGCGTGGGGCGTTGGTGGTGGACGTGCGCGAGGGGAACGCGCTGGAAAAGTTTCCCAGGATTCTGAAGGAAGTTCGCAAGCTGCTGCCGGTGCGGGTGGTGTATCTGGAGGCGAATGACGCTGTAATTCTGCGGCGCTACAGCGAAACGCGTCGGCCACACCCTTTGGGGACGGACTCGCCGGTGCGGTCGTCGCTGAAGGCGGAGAGGAAGTGGCTGGCGCCGATACGCAAGCTGGCGGATATTGTTATCGACACCTCGAAATTCAATGTGCATGAGCTGCGGGCGCATGTGCTGGAGCAGTTCACGAAGAAGACGACGGGCAAAGGGATTCTGGTTTCCGTGGTGAGCTTTGGTTTCAAGCAGGGAGTGCCGGAGGATTCGGATCTTGTGTTTGATGTGCGGTTCTTGCCCAATCCGCATTTTATTCCAGAATTTAAACTTCTGACCGGGCGGCACCCGAAGGTGGCGGCGTACATCCGGTCGTTTCCGCAGACGCTGGAGTTCTTACGGCGGATTTCCGAGATGATGATTTACCTCATGCCGCATTATGTGCGCGAGGGGAAGAGCTATTTGACGATCGCGATCGGCTGCACGGGCGGGCAGCACCGGTCGGTGATGATGTCGGAAGAGTTGGGCAAATCACTGCGTAAGGCGGGGTACCGGGTGAAGGTGTCGCACCGGGACATGCCGAAGTAGGATCGGTTATCCGATGCCGAGACGGTGAATGATCTCCTGAAAACGCGGATCGGAACGGATTGGGTCATATTGCGGGTCCACGTTGATGAAAAGCATCCAGTAATCGTGATGCTTGTACGATTTTTCCAGCCAGTCGAGGGCGAGGGAGCGGTCTCCCCTCAGCATTGCGAACCATGCGACCATATACGGTCGACGAGTCCCGGCCTTGCCTCCGTCCATCACCTTGCGGAAGGCACGCTCGATTTCGTCAGGGTGCCCGTTCACCATGGCAGTCAGGAAGTCGTCCTGGGGAGCTTTCGCGTCGGCGGCCCGCCACTCATCCCAGCGGCGCTCGCAATAATAACCTGTGGTTAACATGCTGTAACCAAGATGATAGTTGGGATCCCGTTGCAGGATGTTTTTTGAAACGGCAATTACGCCGTCGAAATTGCGCTGGAACTTGCGCAGCAGAGCAAGATCGACGTCCACAATGAGCGCCAGAGGGTCGAGGCGGCGGGCCGTATCGAGTTGCGTTTCGGCTTCCGCGAAGCGGCCGTGGGCCATCAGGCCCAGAGCGTAGTACTGATGCGCGCTTGCGTAGCTGGGGTTCAACTCGAAAGCCTTCTTGTATTCGCGCTCGGCGGTGGGCCAGTCGTAGTCGTAATGGCAGGCTACCATTCCCAAGGCGGCGTGCGCTTCCGCGAGAGATGGGTCCAGTTGCAGGGCCTTGAGGGCGGCGTCGCGGGCGCGCGGCAAATAAGCGGCTGGATCCACATCTTCAACATCCCCGATGGCAATCAAAGAATCGGCCAAACCAGCCCAAGCCAGGGCATAGTTGGGGTCGCGCGCAATCGCCTGCTGCAGCAGGTCCACACTCTTGAGCTCGGAGGGAAAGTTACGCAGATTCCACAAATACCGGGCCTCCAGATATAAAGCGTGGGCCTCGGGGTCGTGGGCTCCCGGAGAATCCTTAGGAGAAATCTTGCGTGCCAGCGCCCGGGCGATCGAACCGGCGATTTGCGACTCGATCAGCATCCAGTCGCTAGTTGTGCCGTCGTAGGTCTGGCTCCAAATTGTGAACCCATCGCGCGTACGATTCAGTTCCACGGTGACATGGGTACGGTCGGCGGCGCGCTGCACACTGCCTTCCACCACGGCCTCCACGTTTAAGCGTGAACCGACGTCGCGAAGGTCGTCGTGCTTGCCTTTGAACACATACGCTGAGCGGCGCCCCGTCACCCGGACGCCCTCCAGATGGGAAATGGAAGCTGCGATCTCGTCGGTCAATCCGTCGCTGAAAGCGTCATTGAAAGCCGGACCGCTGAGATTGTCGAACGGAAGGATCGCGATCGAAGAAATCAGAGCAGTGTTGCGCCCTCGCCACAGGGAAAAACCAGCTACGCCCAGTGCGGCAATGATCGCCGCAGCCAGCCACAGACGTACTTGCGAGCGACGTTTCCGGGCACGCGTCGTCAATCCAATCTCAGAGCGCGCCGTGAAATCCCGGTTCTCCGGTTCCACAGCTCGATCCGGTCCTACTGCTTCGAGGGTTTTGCTGTAGATGGGAGCAATCCAGCGGTAGCCGCGGCGGCCGACGGTCTCAATAAAGACAGGATTCTCGGCAGAGTCCCCCACCGCATCGCGTAGACGGTTGATGGCGCTGATGACGCCACGATCAAAATCCACGTAGACGTCTTCCGGCCAGAGAGCCTGGCGAAGCTGGTCGCGGTTGATGACTTCGTTCGGGTGGCTGAGCAGCAGCTTCAGAGCTTGAAAGGGCAGCTCTTGAATCTTGACCTTGGCGCCACACTTCCGCAGCTCGCCCGAACGTAAGTCGGCTTCGAAAACTCCGAAACGAACCACGGCGTCATGGGAGACGGGGGCAGGCACAGATCTGCTTCCAATTCCGGGGAGGAGTTACAGATTAACACGGACGGAATGAGGTCGAAACTGGCCCATTCGTGGTGGATGTTTTTCGCGTGACCGAACAAGCTATTTCATTGAAAACAATAATGTTATTGCGTGACCGACGCACATCCGAGGCGTGACCGCTGGGGGCTTGACGGACGGGTCGCAACTTGCGAAAGTGGCTCGTGCTGGAAGTTACCGAAGGCCCTGGCCGAAAGGGTATCGGGAGCTGAGTCCGGTTCCCCGCCGAACTCGTTCAAAGACAAACAGTTTTTTGGGCCTCCAAACCTTGAGGAGAGATTTGCCATGAATCGTTGCAGCTTCCAAGTTAGAACCTCGTTCGCCGCCGTCGCGCTTACGCTTCTCACCTTCTGTGCCGCGGCGACCATCGCCGCACCGGCCCAAACCATCCTCCAGTTGGACGATCCCAATGCAGGCACGGCTTCCGGTCAGGGAACCGCTGCCGGCGCCATCAATGCCGCCGGGACGATCACGGGAGCGTACATCGACAGGAACCATGTGGGGCATGGCTTCGTGCGCAGCGCCAGTGGCGTGTACACAACCTTTGATGCGCCAGGCGGAGTCCTGCTGACCGCCGGTTGGAACATCAACACGGCTGGCGTAATTACGGGATTTGACGTTGACAGCGCGAAGGTGCGCCATGGCTTCGTGCGCACCGCCGCCGGCGCTATCACCGTCTTTGACGCTCCCGGCGCGGGCACAGGCATCGGACAGGGGACGGCTCCGGCTGGTATCAACACGTCGGGCGTGATCTCGGGATCTTACATTGACTCTAGCGGCGTAAATCATGGCTTCGTGCGCGCCACGAATGGGACGATCACCACGATCAACGTGCCGGGCGCGGGTACAGGCAATCATCAGGGAACCTTCGCAGCTTATATCAACACGGCGGGAGCGATCGTCGGTATTTACGTTGATCCGCAGCGTATTTATCACGGCTTTGTGCGCGCTGCCAACGGAACAATAACGAAGTTAGATTATCCGGGTGCACGGGCAACCGCGGTCACGTGTATCAACGCCTCGGGCATGGTCGCTGGATGGTACAGCACCAACGGATTGCAGCATGGCTTTGTGCGCTCAGCAACCGGCACGTTTGCCAGCTTCGACCCTCCGAGCTCACGTCAAACCAACGCCTGGACGATCAATACGGCTGGCGTGATCGCGGGAATTTACACCGATACGAGCGGCGGGAATCACGGCTTCGACCGCGCCGCCAATGGAACGATCACCACCTACAACCCGCCGGGCTCGGGCAATGTTGGCGTCCTCGTGCCGGGGGGCTTCGAGATGACCATCAACACAGCGGGGCATATCGCAGGTTATTACCTCGACTCGGGCAGCGTGTATCACGGCTATTTGCGGTAGTGAGCCGGGTGCCATGCGAAAGTTCCTATTACAGAACTCATAACTTTCAGGAGATGCTTCCCATGAAACACAATCGTGAGCAAGTCCAAGCCATGAGCGCGGCGGCTGTCGCGTTTGCGATGTTCCTCCTACTTTTCGTCTTCGCCGCGGTTCCGGCGCAGGCGCAAACTCCCACTTTGCTCCACACCTTCATGCAGACGACCGACGCCTGCGTTCCCGAAGGTAATATCGTGCAAGGCCGCGACGGCAATATGTACGGAAGTGGCACGTCTTGCGGAGGCAACGGCACCGGCGCGATCTATAAGATATCTCCGGCTGGAGCGGAAAGCGTATTTTTCAGCTTTCCGCAGCAATGGACCTTTTGCGGGAACTCTGGGCTGACGCTGGGCAGCGACGGAAATTTCTACGGAACTTGCATCCGAGGGAATCCGGCAACCGGCATCGGCACCATTTTTCGGCTGACGCCAGCCGGAGTGTTCACCGATCTGCACGACTTCACTGGCGTGAACGGCGATTCTGCGCCCGTATATCCGCCGATCCAGGCCGTCGACGGCAATTTCTATGGCGTGACTGGAAATGAAGTTCAGGTCTGCGGGAGTATTTACAAAATGACCCCGGCGGGCGTGTACACGAATCTGCACGCTTTTTCCGGCAGCGACTGCCACTCTTCCAATTTGTACCAGGCCAGCGATGGCAATCTCTATGGCACGCTTGCGAACTGCGCAGTCGTCCAGGGCGCGGGCTGCGTGTACAAGATCAGCACTGCCGGTGTTTTCAAGGAAATTCACGACTTCGCGTTCACAACCGGGCAGGCCCCCTGTACTGGAATGATTCAGGGCAAGGACGGGAAGCTGTATGGAGCCACGAACCAGGGAGCGCTGAACGGCAACGGAAATATCTACAAGATGACCACAGCCGGAGTCGCTA
>JAYTQD010000070.1:0-13735 GCA_043746935.1 Acidobacteriaceae bacterium
AACGATCTTTGGGACGTTGGCCCTGTCGAGATAGTTCCATTTAGAGAAGGTACGCCAGCTTGCGCCTCCGCCGGGTCCAGCGCCGCAAATAGTCCCGCAGCAATCGCCGCCACTTCCGCCCCGTGCTCGTCAGAGGCTGCCTTCAGAGAGCGCCGGTCCGGTTTTTCCGCCAGCAACCGTTCCAAATACCCAGTATCCAACCTCGCCGCCTGAAAATCCGGGTCCCGCAAAATACGCTGAAATAGCGAAATGTTGGTCTTAATACCCCCAACGAAGTACTCTACAAATGCGCGCTGCAAGCGCATCGTAGCCTGTTTCCGGTCGCTCCCGTAACCAATCAGCTTGGCCAGCAGCGGATCGTAATCAATCGGCACCGTCCAGCCTTCATAACTCCCGCTGTCATGGCGAATCCCCGGCCCTGCCGGCGGCAGCAGCATCGTAATTTTTCCCGGGCTTGGGAAAAATTGATTGTCCGGATCTTCCGCGCAAATGCGGCACTCAATCGCGTGCCCCCGAATCGTGAGATCTTCCTGCCGAAATGGCAGCTCTCCGCCCGAGGCAATCAATATCTGCAAATGCACCAGATCCAGCCCCGTAACCAGTTCCGTCACGGGATGCTCCACTTGCAACCGCGTATTCATTTCCAGGAAGTAAAAATTTTTCTCCGCGTCCACCAGGAACTCGACCGTGCCCGCATTCGTATAGTTCGCCGCCCGCGCCACACGCACCGCCACTTCGCCCATACGCCGCCGCATGTCTTCATCCACGATCACTGATGGCGCTTCTTCCAGCACTTTCTGGTGCCGCCGCTGAATTGAGCATTCGCGCTCGCCTAGATACACCACGTGACCGTGTTCATCCGCCAAAATCTGCATCTCAATGTGCCGCGGCCGCACAATCGCCTTCTCGATGTAAACTTCATCGTCGCCAAACGAACTCGCCGCCTCGCTCTTCGCCGATTCCAGCGCGGATCGCAACTCCGACTGTGCATGCACCAGCCGCATCCCCTTACCGCCACCACCCGAGGCCGATTTCAACATCACCGGGTAACCAATCTTCTTGGCCACTTGCTCGGCTTCCTCCACCGACTCAAGCCCGCGTAACGATCCTGGAACAAACGGGATTCCCGCCTTCTCCATCGCACGCCGCGCGCCGGTCTTTGACCCCATCGTCTCCATCGCGTCACCGGTGGGGCCAATAAACTTGATCCCAGCCTCCGCGCACGCCCGCGCAAATTTCGCGTTCTCCGAAAGAAATCCATACCCCGGATGTATGGCATCCGCCCCCACCCGCTTGGCCAACGCCAGAATCTTGCCAATATTCAGGTAGGACTCCGACGCCAGCGTCGGCCCCAGGTAGTACGCCTCGTCGGCCTTCGTCACATGCAGCGAGGCCCGATCCACGTCGGAGTACACAGCAGCGGACCGAATCCCCAGCTCGCGGCAGGCACGCAACACCCGCACCGCGATCTCACCCCGATTAGCGATCAGAATCTTCTTGAACATAATTGAAAACCAATTGATCGAAGCAAATGATTGTAACCGGAGACACCCCACCGAAAGGTGCGCTGGATCACAAGAGCTCGTGTCCCAATTCCCAACTCAAGGTACCCGCAAAAAACGAAAGGCCTCTTCCGCGAGGAAGAGACCTTTACAGTGAACTTCCGATAGATCTACTACTTGCTTTCATCCATTACGATGCCGTTGGTCTTATTCGCTTCCTTCTCGGCTCGTATTTTTTTCGTATCCAGGGTCTTGTCCACCCATCCATCAGCGGTCTTCTGATCCGCCGCATACAACGCCGGATCACATTGGATGTCAGCGCGCTCGCGGTACATCAAATTCAGGTACGCCATAGCATCGTCGTAGTCGGGACGCAACTCAATCGCTTTGTTTAGCATGGTAATGCCGTCCGCCACCGTGTCCCAGCTCTTGGCATGAAGCTCCGTGCAAACCTTCTTATCTTTCAAGGGTTCCGTCGGCTTCAATCCAAGTTTGGCGCGCTCTTCCGCGCGCGGCTGGAAGGACTTCGTCCAGTCAATCACACCCACGGAATAGTAGGGTTCAGGATCGTTCGGATCCAGCTCCGAGACCTTCACGTAGTACTGGCGCGAGTCATCAAACCGCTTCATCTGTAGATACAGCCCGGCCACACCCTTGTTGCTGTTGATGAGCTGTTCTTTGCTCGGATTCGGCGACTCGATTACTTTTTTGTACTGTTCGATCGCCTGCTCGCCAATATGCTTGTTCTCCGCGTCTTCCGAACCCGGAACGTACTGCTGCGAGTAAGCCGTCGCCAGATACATGCGCGCGTTCAGCAAATTCGGATCAAATTCCACGGCGTTCTTGAATTTTTCGATCGCCTCTTCGTACTTCGCGTCCTTGTAGGCCTTCACGCCCGCATTCAGCTCGCTACGCGCCTTGAGCTTGTCGCAACCCACGCCCGACATCAGCATGAGGGCGGCGGCCGAAAGTGTCAGCAGTCTTGCGTTCCGCTTCATCGCTTCTCCCTTTCCCGTTGCTTCGGGTGCCCCGTCCTTGTCGCTTCAGCGACAGGGCGGGGATGTTCGAAAACACCAATCGAACCGCGGACTTGCGCGGTACTAATTCCCTGCTTCAATCTTCGCGGTAATCAATCCCACTTTATCCACGCCCGCCGCGTGCCCAATATCAATCGCACGGGCCACCGATTCAAAAGCAATGTCGTCATCCGCTTTCACGAACATTACTTTTTCGTTCCGCATCTTGTAGATGTTCGTCAGGCTTCCCTGCAGCGTATCCCAGGTTGCGTCGTCCTGATTGATCTTCACTGCCGGCGGCTGACCCGGACCACGATCCAAGACCTGAACAACAATCGTCCGGTCGGATGGCGGCGGCGGGTTCTTGTCCTTCGGCGGCTGGGGAACCAGCGCATCCAAGCCCTTCGGCGTGAGCGGCGTGATGACCATGAAAATGATCAGCAATACCAGCAAAACATCGATCAGCGGCGTAACGTTGATATCGGCGCTCGGGCCACCGCCACTACTGCCAGATCCCATACCCATAAGTCAATCTCCTCTATCCCCTCGCTACTTCCGAGGGCTGGTTCTAAGTTCCTGTTGGTTTCGGCAAATCCGTCTTCGTGATGAGTCCAACTTTGTCCACACCGGAAGCATGCCCGATGGCAATCGCCTTGGCCACCGATTCAAAGGCAATGCTGTCATCGGCTTTTACAAACATCACTTTTTCCGCTCGCATTTTGTAGACATCCGTCAGCCGCCCCTGAAGATTCTCCCAAGTCGCGTCTTCTTGGTTGATCTTCACCATTGGCTCTTGCCCAAATCCGCGATCCAAAACCTGAACCACGATGCTGCTCTCGGGCGAAGGCTGAGGATCGATGTTTCTCGGCGGTTGCGGAACCAGCGCCGCCAAACCTTGCGGAGTCAATGGCGTGATCACCATGAAGATGATTAACAACACCAGCAGGACATCGATCAAAGGCGTAACGTTCATGTCAGAGGTCTGTCCCCGTCCACTCCCGTTTCCCATCCCCATATTCGATCTCCTCTCTTACCCCGTCACCGCGCGGGGTGAGTTGCCGGATGAAGCCTTACATTCTACCTGGCTGGAGGCTTCTGTTCGGTGGTTTTGCGCGACTCGGTCAGCAGGCCCAGAGCGTCCACTCCGGCCGACCGGACGTTGTCCACCACCTCTGCCACGGCCTTATACTTGGCGCGAGCATCTGCTCTCAGGAAGACCGTCTTGTTGGTCGTTCGCGCGGCCAACTTATCCTTGATCTTTTGCGTCAGCGCGTCCGGCTGCACCAGTTCGGATCCGAAGAACACCTGCCCGTCCCGCTTTACGGCGACAATGAGGGCGTCTTCCTTGTCGGCATCCTGCATGGCGATCGGGTTGTCCACCTTGGCCATGTCCACATCAACACCCTTATGTAACATGGGCGTGACCACCATGAAGATGATCAGCAAAACCAGCATCACGTCCACCATGGGCGTGACGTTGATGTTGGAATTGACCTTTGCGCCTTCGTTTCTAACTGAAATTGCCATGGAATTCCTTCTCCCTCAGTTCTTCAATCCGAAGACTTCCACCAGAAGATCTTCAATCGAAGATTCTAAGCCGTTACCAGCGGCGGGCACACGGGCGGTTCAATGTTTCCGCCCGCCTGCCCGCCGTCCGGAAAACTTAGCGGCTCTGGCGCCGTTTCAGGAAGTAATCGACCAGTTCGCTGGACGAGTTGTCCATCTCCACGTCGAATGCTTCCACGCGGTTGGTCAAGTAGTTGAACATCATGACCGCCGGGATCGCCACCACCAAGCCCATGGCCGTGGTGATCAGCGCCTCAGCGATACCGCCGGCGACTGCCGCCAGACCGGTCACGTGCGAGCTTGAAATACCAACGAAGGCATTCAAGATGCCGACCACCGTTCCGAATAGTCCGACGAACGGCGATGTCGATCCAATTGTAGCCAAGCTGCCCAAGCCGCTCTTCAACTCGGCATGCACGATGGCTTCGGTGCGCTCCAATGCGCGCTTGGAGGCGTCGATGACGTCGCCAGGTAGATCGGCACCGGCTGGACCAGCTTGGTGGGCGCGGAATTCCATCAATCCGGCTTGCACTACCTTGGCCAAGTGGCTCTTGTTGTTGCGCTCCGCCACTTTAATGGCTTCGTCCAGGTTTCCCTGTTTCAAAGCACCCGCCACCGCCGGAGCAAACGCCCGGGACTGGCTGCGTGCCGCGCTGAAGGCAAGAAGGCGATCAATCATCACGCCAATCGACCAGCCGGACATGATAAACAGAATGCCCACAACTCCCTTGGCCAGCCATCCCATCGACTTGAACATTGCCCAGAGATCGACGCCGCTGCTGCCCGAATCCGCCGCCTGCAACAGCCAGATGGCTACCAGGTGGGTGTGGCTGAATACTACGTTTGCTACGTTGGCTACGAACATGAGTCGCTTTCTCCTCCTCGGATATGTCTCAAAACGCTAAACCCTTCAAATCCAGAACAAACAGCTGAATTTCAACTCTTACTCGGGTGCCCCGTCCTTGTCGCGTTAGCGACAGGGCGGGGATTTAAGAATCCTTAAATCCTAACCACCCAGCGTAAACTTCACTTCCACCGTCGTATCCAGCTCGATCGGATCTCCGTTCAGCAGATACGGCTTGTACCGCCACTGCTTCACGGCATCAATCGCAGCCGGGGCCAGCATCGCGGGACCGCTAATCAACGTCAGTCCCTCAATCGTGCCCGTTTTGCTGATAATAGCGTGCAAAATCACCGTACCCTGGACACGAGCCGTCTTTGCCAGCGGAGGATAGGTCGGTTCCACTTTCTTCAGCAGTAGCCCCGTGGTCACGCCGGAAGAAACGCGCATACGCGAAATAGCCACTTTCGGCACGGCCGCCGTGCTGGTGCCGATAATGCCACCAATCACGCCGCCCATCGAGCCGCCCGGAACTCCACCAGGAACTCCACCCATCACGCCCGCCGTTGTCGGCGGAGCTTCTTCTTCTTGCACAATTTTTACTTTCTCGGGAATCTTGGTCGGCTGGCGCAGCTGGCTGTTATCCAGCTCGGTCTGCACGCGCACCACATGCACCGGCGCAGCCGGTGGAGGTGGAGGCGGGGGTGGAGGCGGCGGCGCCACCAAAAACGTTGCCAGCTGCCCTTTGGGCAGCGCTTCGGTAAAGATCAGCGGGACCAAGATCAGGACGCCAATAAATATCGCCTCGATTACAAACGAGATCATGGTCGTCATGCCCCGCTTGTTTTTCATCTTGCCGCCGGATTCCAGTAGGCTGTCTTCAAACATGGGTCATCTCCGTATACTGCCACCTAAGCGTTAGACACCAGCCGTTTCCGTTTTGCTCCCACAGCCGAAGGCATCGCCAATTGCAGCGCGCCCCAATTCCGGATCTTCGTCCGATTACGGCGTGAAAGTGTATAACTCCCTCAATATCAAGCCTTTGCGCGAACCGACCCGATATTCGTCCCCTTCTTCTCCGCCCGCCACTCCTGATATGCAACCAGAATCGGGGCCGCTACCGCAATGGACGAATACGTGCCAATCAAAATTCCTATCACTAGCGCAAACGAAAAATCATGCAATACCTGGCCGCCAAACAAATACAAAGCCACCACGGTCAGAAACGTCAATCCCGCCGTCAAAATGGTTCGGCTCAGAGTCTGATTGATGCTCTTGTTGACGACATCCGCCAACTTCTCGCGCCGCAGTTGTTTCAGGTTCTCCGCGATGCGGTCGAATACGACAATCGTGTCGTTATTCGAATATCCAATCAGGGTCAAGATAGCGGCAATAACTGTCAGCGAAATCTCCTTGTTTGTCAAGGAGAATGCTCCTACCGTGATCAACGTATCGTGAAAAACCGTCAGCACCGCCGCCACGCCATAGATCAGTTCGAAGCGAAAGCCCAAGTAAATCAGCATTCCAGCCAGCGAATAGAGTACGGCCAGCTTGGCTTGATTTTGCAACTGCTTCCCGACCTGCGGTCCCACGATTTCCACGTTCTTTACGCCAAAATTCGATAGATAAAAACCGTCCTTCAGAACCGCAACAACTTCCGGCTTGGTCGCTGCGCTCAGCTCGTCAAATCCGTTGAGCACGCCGCCCTTGGTCACGTTCCGGTAGTTCACAATAGCGTCTGTCTCCGCCGTGTAGCGCGCATTCGCATCCATCCCCAAGCGCAGCGGATCTTTCTCCAGCAAGTAGTTCAAGATACTCGACCTTCCGGCGTTGTTCAGATCCGGTTTGCCCACAGGCGCGTTGCCTCCCAAGGCCGCAATAATCTTCACCTTGCCCTGGTCCAGCGACTCGCCAGCGGTCTCTTTCTGATCCAGCGAAATCAACTCTTCGTTCGTCCCGCCACTGCGCAGCTGTTGAATGCGGAAGTTGTGCAACCCAGCATTCTGTAGCGTCGTGCGCAGCTGATCCTCGTTTGGCGCGCTGGCAAATTTCACATAAACCAGCGTCCCTCCACGAAAATCCACGCCCAGCGGAACGCCGTGCCAAAACAGCATGGACAAGATCCCGGCTACGCTGAACACCAGCGAAAAGGCGAGAAAGTACCACTTCTTGCCCAGGAAATCAATATTAGTATCGCGAAAAAACTCCACTTGTCTCTAACCCCTTAATTCTAATAACTAAACTGAACTTCCGGGTGCCCCGTCCTTGTCGCGCAGCGACAGGGCGGGGATTTTGACTTTGATTTAGCCGCCAGCCGATAACCGACGGCCCTATCAAATACTCAAAGCTTCCCCGCGACCCTTCTTCGTCAAAAGCCAATCAAAAATCACCCGCGAAACAAACACTGCCGTAAACAAATTCGCCAGCAAACCAAAAATCAAGGTGATCGCAAACCCCTTCACTGGCCCCGAACCAAAAATAAACAAGATCGCTGCGGAAACGACAGTCGTTACGTGCGTATCCACAATCGTGACCCACGCCCTCGCAAATCCCTGCTCCACCGCAGCCGCCGCCGTTCTCCCCGCCCGCAGTTCTTCCCGGATGCGCTCAAAAATCAGCACGTTGGAATCGACGCCCATACCAATGGTCAGGATGACGCCAGCTATTCCCGGCAATGTCAGCGTCGCGCTGCTGAATCCCAAAAATCCTAGCAGAATCAATAAATTAAGCATCAGAGCCAAATCAGCATTAATCCCAGCGCCTCGATAATAAATCAGCATGAAAATCATGACCGCAGACATGCCGATAATCGCCGCACGCACACCCGCGTGAATCGAATCCGCGCCCAGCGACGGGCCCACCGTCCGCTCTTCCAGGTAGTGAATCCCCGCCGGCAGCGCACCCGAACGGAGAATCATGGCTAAGTCCTGTGTTTGCTGCGTCGTAAACGTCCCAGAAATCTCGCCCTGGTCGCTGATCGTGTCGCGAATGACCGCAACTTCTTGAACCCTATTGTCCAAAACAACGCCCAGGTTTTCCCCGATGTGGCTGGAAGTAAAGGCCTGAAAGCGCTTTCCGCCCTCACCAGTCAGATAGAAATTGACGTTCGCACCACCGTTGCGATCCGTGCCGGACTGTGCATCACGCAGGTCGTTGCCAGTAACGGCCGAGCTTCGCGTAACCAGGTAGAAAGCATCGCCATTCTGGCCCGGGGCCGCCTTACCCTTCATCAGCATCCCGTCGGGCGGGAGAATACCGCTATTCGCCGCCAGGGCCGCCTGCTCGCTGCCGTAGGGGCCGCTGAGAACCTGTTTGATCTCCAGCATGGCCGTGGACTGCATGATCTCTTTAACCCGGCCTGGATCATCCACACCAGGCAGCTGAACCAGGATCTGGTACTCGCCTAGGCCGTGCTCCTGAATCACCGGCTCGCTGACTCCCAAAGTGTCAATACGGCCCCGAATGGTCTCAATGGCCTGGGTGACGGCATGTTTCTTCAAGTCGCTAAGAAGCGTCGGCCTCATGGCCAATACCCAAGAGTTTTCGGCCCCAGAGGTCAGGTCGTACTCGGGCAGCTTGTCGGCAACGCCGTTTCTCAAAGGAGTAGTCCCGTCCGGCGAAACCCCTTTGATGACAATCTTTTCCGGCGCATTCTGCGGATCCGGCTTCGACACCTCGGTGTAGGTCACCTTGCCATCGCGCAGCACATCCTTGAGGCGCTCCATGGCCCGGTCCGAGTCCGCGTTCACCGCGTCGTTGACCTGCACCTGCAAGATCAAGTGCGTCCCGCCGCGCAGGTCGAGGCCAAGGTGGATACGCTCCTGCATAGCCGAGCGCAAACCCTCTACCGACAAGGTCTTAGGGATACCGAAAATGCCGTACACAAACGCCAACAGCGTTGCAAGGATGAGTCCGAGTTTCCAGCCAAACGTCTTATTCATGAATAAAAACCGTCCAAAATCTTAACTTTTCTCTTCCGCGCTCAGCGAAACAATGGCCGAGCGCGCTACTTCAATCTTCAAGTTGTCCGGCGCTACTCTGAGATGCACATAATCGTCCCGCAACGCGATGATAATGCCCCGAACGCCGCCGCTGGTGACCACGCGGTCGCCCGTTTTGAGCTGGCTGAGCATTTCCTGCCATTTCTTCTGCTTACGCTGTTGCGGCATGATCAGAAGCACATAAAACACGGCGAAAATCGCGCCCATGGTCAGAAACATGACCAAGCCACTGCCGCCCACAGCCTGCAACAACAGGACAGCGGCAGTGCTCACGGCGGGTTGAACCCATGGAAGTACTTGTAGAATCATCGGGATTTATCGAGTGCCGGGGCCGCGGGGAACCAATGTTTGCGGGCTTTCTATCTCGTTGAGGCCGGATTCCCTTCGCTGGTTTTCTTCCTAAAAACTTATGACGGGGCGCGTCTTAGCGCTGAACCGCGAGTGCAGAGCGCGGTATTGCCCCAAGTGCAATAGATTGCCGCACCGCTCGCATAGTGTCAAGGTAGAAACTCAAATTATGCACGGTATTTAACACTTGGGCCAAGACTTCGTTGGCCGCATACAGGTGCCGCAGGTAGGCCCGCGAGTAGCGCTGACACACCCGGCAAGAGCATTTAGGGTCTAATGGGGCCTCATCTTGGGCATAACGGGCCTGTTTGATCGAAATTCGCCCCTCCGACGTAAAAAGCAGCCCGTGGCGGGCGGCGCGGGTGGGCAGGACGCAATCCATCATGTCGATTCCCAAAGCCGCGTACTCGACAATTTCCTCCGGTGTCCCTACGCCCATCAAATAACGGGGTTTATCGGCTGGCAGGTGCTCCAAAGTGGTCTCGACCACCTCGCGAGTAAGATG
Organism: Acidobacteriaceae bacterium; assembly: GCA_043746935.1. Taxonomy (GTDB): domain Bacteria; phylum Acidobacteriota; class Terriglobia; order Terriglobales; family Acidobacteriaceae; genus JANXUC01. Next base: position 9,780 of record JAYTQD010000070.1, read on the forward strand.
GCGCGGCTCGCCCACGCTGAGGCCTCCGATGGCGTAGCCGGGGAAGCCGATTTCAATGGTACGCTCAGCCGATTCCTTGCGTAGAGCGAGGTCCATGCCGCCCTGGATGATGCCGAAAAGCTGCTGCGTTGCTTTAACACTGTCTGTCTTAAAGCCGTCAGTTTTAGTTCCGCCCTGGTTAACTCCTTCATGCCACGGCACTTCGTGCTGATGCTCTTCAAAATATTTCTTGCTGCGCGCTGCCCAGCGCAGGGTGAGTTCCATGGATTCGCGGGTTCGGCGGGTGTCGGCGGGGTGCTCGGTACACTCGTCGAAGGCCATGATGATGTCCGCGCCAAGGCTAATTTGGGCCTGCATCGCGCTCTCCGGGCTGAAGAAGTGGCTACTGCCGTCGAGATGCGAGCGAAACGTCACGCCCTCTTCCTTCACCTTGCGTAAGTCGCTGAGACTAAAAACCTGGAAACCTCCGGAGTCGGTGAGCATGGCTCGCGGCCAGGACATGAAGCGATGCACGCCTCCGAGCTTGCGGACGGTCTCAACACCGGGGCGGAGGTAAAGGTGGTAGGTGTTGCTGAGAATGATTTCCGGGCCTATTTCCTCGAGCAGATCTTGCGGGATGCCTTTGACCGTGGCCAGCGTGCCTACTGGCATGAACACAGGGGTTTCAATCGTGCCGTGCGGAGTAACGAGTTGCCCTCGCCGTGCGGGGCCGGCGGTGGTTTGGATTTGGAAGGGGTGGGGCACTTGAGGATTGTACGGGATCGGTTCGTGTAGGGCGGACACTCCTGTCCGCCGCCGTTGGGGTAAGGCTATATATTTACTTTTTAGAACACGCCCGCTCAATCTACCCCAAAAGCAGCGGACAAAAGCGCCCGCGCCACACGCGCCTAGTTCGACAGACTCAGCGTATCGGCGCTGGTGCCATCGCTGATGGATGTGGGGCTGGTTCCGTCCAGTTTCGATTTATAGATTTGAGACTTGCCCAATACCGTGTCGAAGAAGGTGTAGTAGAGAGTTGAATTCAGGACGATAGCCTCGAAGCTAGCGGGAATGACAACCGTTTCCCCGGTACCGTCGATATTCACACTTTCGATACCTGTGACACTGGCAACGGTGGCTACAAAGTAGATCTTCTTACCATCCGGACTGAACGAGGGTGTATCCGTCCAGGCGGTTCGCGAGAGAACGAGTTTCAGGCCTGTGCCATCCGGTTTCAGAGTGTAAATGTTCCAGATGGAAGCTCCTTCACATGCGATGACGATTTTGGAACTATCAGCGGAGAAGCCCGCGCTGTAACAGTCCGTATTGCCGGTTGGCAGGGTCGGGGTAAGGTCGGTTGCGGCGGTGCCGTCCACGTTCAGGGTATGGATGTGCCCCGCCGCGTTATCGGTGTAAAGCACCTTCTTGCCATTCGGGAAAACCCGGACAAAGTTGTTATTCGCGGTGGTGGTTAATTTCAGAAGACCGGTACCATCCGCTTTCTGCACCCAGGCATCGCCTTGCGAGTAGTATGCGATCCATTGGAAGTCGGCGGAGTAGGAAGGGTAATAGGCGTTGAGATTGGTGGACGGAATGGCGGTGACGCTGGTGCCATCCAGCTTCGCCGAAAACAGTGGCGTTGCCGGTGTTGCGACGCGGCTCGACACAAACGCCAGCTTGGTGAATTGTGGTACGGAGTGGCTGTCGCCACAGGCTGTGGTCATCGCCAGCGCCAGGACAGCTAAGGACGGGAAAATTACCGATTGAATTTTCAAGAAGTCTCCTCGTGGGCGATTCGCAATTTTGAAACGTGCGTTCGGCTCCAGTTCCGAAAATAAGTTCTCCTTCCCGCCTCGTCAACGCACGGAGGGCTGTAGCAAATGGAATTGCTGTTGTGTTCCGGCAGAATGAAACGCCTGTGCTGCAGGTCCGGCGCGCGGGATTGGAAGGGTTTGGCAGGGGGAAGGAAGAGGCGAGCACTAAAGGCGTCGGACAGGAGGGAGTTTCGCCCTGCTCGAACGCGGCTCTCTTGGAGTTGTTCGGAATTTCTCTGTGTCTCCGTGCTGAAAGGTTTAAAATCAATACTGCCAACCAGGAGTTCTCATGCGGAAATTTGCGCTCGTCCAAGTAGACGTCTTCACCAAGCAGCGCCTCGAGGGCAACGCGCTCGCTGTCATCACCGACGCCACCGGACTCAGCGACACGGAAATGCAAGCGCTAGCCAAGGAAACGAATCTCTCCGAGACAACGTTCGTCTTCCCGCGCGACGCAGCCACCGAAAAAACTCGCGGCATCCGGGTGCGGATCTTTACCGTCGCCGAGGAGCTGCCTTTCGCGGGACATCCCACGCTGGGCACGGCCTTCGTGTTGCGCGGCGCAAGCGGCGCGGCGCAAATCACCCTCGACCTCAACCTCGGCTCTGTGCCCGTGAGTTTTGAAGACACTCCCGGCCAACCCTCATTCGGCGAGATGCGCCAACGCGATCCCGAGTTCGGCGCGCGGCACGACGCCGAGACCGTGGCGCGGGTTCTTGGGTTGCCCATCAACGACATCGACACCAGCGCCCCGATTGAAACGGTTTCAACCGGTATGCCTTTCACCATTGTCCCCATCAAAACGCTGGCCGCGCTGCAAAATCTGCGCATTGATTTGCACGCCGGCAGCGAGTATCTGCAAAAGACCAACGGTAAATTTTTTTACTTTGTCTCCCGCGAAACCGTCGGCCCGGCGGCGCGGTTGCACGCGCGCATGCTGTTCTACAACGGAGAAGATCCCGCCACCGGATCGGCCGGCGGATGCACCGCGGCGTGGATGGCGGCGCACGGCATTGCCGCCCCCAATGAACGCGTGCTCATCGAGCAAGGTCTGGAAATGAAACGCCCCAGCCAGATCTTCGTTCGCGCCGATCACGACGCTGGGCGAGTCAGCAACGTGCGCGTCGGTGGAAATTCCGTGGAAGTACTCCGCGGAGAAATCACCCTGTAACCCGGGAATCACCCACGTAGGGGCAGGCGCCCTCGCCTGCCCAGGCAGCAAGAATCCTGCGGTCACGACACTAGCGGGAATGGGCCAATTGCAGTGGAAAACTTTTCTTCCACTACGTCTTTTGCGCCTTCGTGGCAGCACACACGCCGCGCTACTCGCGGCATTTCGCCGCTGCCGCACAATCGTGTGTGGCACGGAAGTCGCATTAACTCCCGCGCTACTTTACACACTGCTCCACGCCATTTAGGATTCTCGCCACACTGAGTTCAAGAAAATATTTCATCGCCGAGAAAAATCATGAAACCAAAACGAACCATCCTCTGCGCCGACGGCAATGAACAAGCTCTCTCCATCCGCAAGATTTTGCTGGAAACGCGCGGCTACCGCGTGGTTTGCTGTGCCCGCGCCGACCAGGCTCTCGAACACGTTCGCGGCGGCAATGTCGATCTGGTGATCGCGGATCTGATTCTTCCCGACCTCGACGGGCCACGCTTGATCGAGGCTGTGAAAGCTGCCTCTCCGCGCACTCCCGCGATCTTGCTTTCCACCCGGCTCAAGATTTTCGAATACGAAACAAAAGCGGATGTGTTTCTGCCCAAGAACGCTCAATCCACGGCCGAACTTCTGGGCCACGTGAAGACTCTGCTCGTGCGGCGGCGCGGTCCAAAACGAACGATATTGCCTTCGCTGGCGTCGGGCTCCCGCCTAGTTCCTGCCACCGCCAACGCCTAGGATTCACCGGTTCGATGGAGGCGCGGGCGTCCTCGCCCGTGCGACCTGATGAGAAAACCGCGGTGCCCATTCAAGCCTTCTTTTGGCTTGCGTGGGGGCAGTCCAGTCACAAGTGCTGGGCGCTCTACCGTTTCGTGTAAAATCGTTCCTTCACGAATGCCCGCCTTCATCCAAGCCGAAAACCTGACAAAAACCTACCGCGTTGGAAAAATGGACGTGCCCGCATTACGCGGAGTCTCCTTTGAAGTCCAGCGCGGCGA
>JAYTQD010000071.1:0-1940 GCA_043746935.1 Acidobacteriaceae bacterium
TCTTGCAGCAACATGCGGGGATCGCGTGGCGCGCCATCGTCGGTTCGCGGGAGTACTTGCAGCCAGAGATGAGCCATTTCATCGCTTGACCGGTTGCCCCCTTTGACGCGGACGGGCGGGTGACTGGGATTGGCGTAGTTTCCGTCGGAATTGTCGTAGGTGTACCGCATGGAGACTGTCGTCCCTTTGGGTAGAGCCACCGGTTCAGCGTAGCGGTAGACGGCTTGCCAATTTAGATCCCAGCGCGGGATATGAATCAGCGTCTTCGTGGTCCCGTCGGGAAGCGTGGCCTGCGCCAGCATGTCTTTTCCCAAGTAGTGCGCGTGCGGATAGATCGCGAGCAGGGAAACGTCCACCGGGAGCCGGAAATCGTCGCCTACGAGAAATTTTTGTTCGCCGGGCGGAATGTCCAGCTTGGTATCGTTTTCGAGTTGGACGAGCATGGGGAAGAGCGTGGCTGGCTTATCCGTAAAGTAAATTCCGATGCTGGGCTGAACGGTTTCCGTTTTTCCCGAGGGCAGCAAGTGTGTGTTGAGCACCAGGTCCGTTCCCGGGTCCAGGCGAACGGGCATTCCCGCGCGCTCTTCCGAAGCGATGGCGCCTGGTTTCCAGAACAGGAAATGACTGTCGGGGTCGAAGGTCTGGGATTCAACGCGGATTTCCATCCCTCCAAAGCCCGCTCCGGGCGTGGCTTCCCGGCTGCGCGCGGAGTGCGCCCGGTCCACCAAAATATTGGCATGGTGAACGAAGCGTTTGTCGCCGGGACGAATTTCCACCGCCCTGGCCCAGTGCGTTGCCGTGATGGGAAGCCGGAAAATAAAATTCCAGTAGACATCACTGCCGCTGGGCGGGAGTTCGAAAGCTTTCTCAGCCTGGAGAACCAAATCGGGTTGACCTAGCTGCCATCCGGAAGCGAATTTCGGAGCGACTGGAAGGTCGGCAGCGTTGCCTTCGGCCTCTCCCTGATCGATCCATTTCTGAAAGAGTTCAATATCGTGATCGTCCAGGCGCAAGTCGTCCGCGAATTTTAGCGCCTGAGGATCCGGCAGCCACGGTGGCATGACTCTCTTTTGAGTGACGGTGACGATCTGGCGCGCGTGTGCCTTCACGTTGTTGTAGGTCAGCAAAGGGAAGGGCCCAGCTTCTCCGGGGCGGTGGCAGCTCGTGCAGGAACGGTAAACGATGGGCGCAATGTCGCGGTTGAACGTCACGATGGAGGCGCGGGTGTCATCGCCCGTGCGGGTTTCAGCCCAGAGCCGAAAGCCGGGCCAGCCTACTGCGGTGACGACCAGCGCCAGGCCCGCGCATTTCTTCCATGTATGGAGCCGTCGCCAGCAGAGCTTCATGGGAGATCCGAGATATAGCATCCCACAGCTGTAGTCTCCTTCGCCAGCAGGGGAGAACCTTGGGTCGCGGCGCGCAAGGCGTCGTCCAGTTCGTGCGTCGTCGCCTGCGGACGGGCGCGCGCGATGTCTTCGTAGAGGTTGTCGATGCGTCCGTGATAGATCAGAGTGCCTTTCCTATCAAAAACGGCGGCTTCCGGGGTGATGTGCGCATGGGCGAGCTGGACTAGGGTGTGGCTGCGGTCGCGCAGGGCGGGCAAGGTGTAGTGGTAGTCGTGGAGATACTTGCGGATTTCGGTGGAGGATTCGGTTTTGTCCGGAAATACCAGGAAAAACTTAGCGTCGCGACTATATTGCTTGCTGAGCCGCTGAATCGTAGGGGCGTAGCGGCTCGAGATCGGGCAGTCCTTGCGGACAAAGATCAGAGCAACAGTCGTTCCGGACGCTGCTGTGATCGGATTGAAAGGCCTGCCGGTTAAGTCGAGAGCTGTCGTTTGAGAGTATGCACGGGGGAGGGCGAAAGCAAGAATCGCGAAACAAAGTGTCAAGGCGCAACGATTACGCAAGAGAGAGAATCGGCGAGGGCGCATAGGACGT
>JAYTQD010000072.1:0-5200 GCA_043746935.1 Acidobacteriaceae bacterium
TGCGACTGGCGTTCGTTATGCTGCTGCTTATCGGCGCGCTCGGCAAGGCCGGCGCTCGCCCAGCAGTTCAGCCTGCTTGCGGGTCCACGGCACACGCGAGCGCTCGGCGAGACGACCTGCGCCTGGTCTTACCATTGCCGGACTACTTGTTCGTTCGAGAGGCATCCGTGAATTGCCGCGGGAACATATCTAAAAAGTAGTTCCAGCCCTTCTCGTGCGATCTTCCACCGTCCGTATCGGGAAGACCGGAATGCACCAGGGTCATCAGGGTGTCTTTTCCCTTTCCCTTAATGGTCACGGTTACCGTCGACTCCAGCCCTGAAGTATTCGGTGACATCCAGGTATGCTGGATTCGAGCAGGCCGCTCGACCGCTGTGAAGCGTCCGTAATGAGGTGTCGCCTTGACGGCCCAGTAGAAGAACCCGTCGACCGTTGGATTCAACAGGAGCTGCTCGGCCATATTCCAGGGATTGCCGGGGATGTTAGGATTCAACCACGCATCGAACGCCTCGCCCGGAGACGTCGGGATCGTTCGTTCAATCGTCACTTCAATAGTCTTTGCGTTGTGCATCGTTTCTTACTCCTCTTTTGTTGCTTGAAATAACCCTCAAACTCATCAAGCTTCTCATTCCAAAATCGCTCGTATTCGTGCACCCAATCCGCCACCAAGCGAAGCGCTTCCGGGCGCAATGAGATGAGAACCTCTCGGCCTCGTTTTTCACGTTCAATCAACCCGCCACGCTCAAGCAATTTAAGATGCTTCGTTACGGCGTTTAGAGCTACATCAAACGGTTCAGCAATATCCAGGAATCGGGCAGGTCCGTTTGTCAGCCTCCTGATGATCGCGCGCCGAGTTGGGTGAGAAATGGCGCTCAAGACGTCTGTCAGTTGCTCCATGGACAAAAAATACACCAAAAGGTGTAAGGATATGCAAGCGCTTTCTATTGGGGACTCGGCGCTAGCCGGCAGACCAAAGAAAACGCCGCTCCGGGAGGATCGGGGTACATACTGGCTCAGCTTGACCCCTTCATTGCGCGCACCTTCAACGCACTCGATCGCCTAACGCTGCTTGTCGCTCTACTTCGTGATCGTCATCCTGCTGCCTCTATCACTGCGGAGTCGACAGCGTGCCGCAGAACTACTCAGCACGGAAGTATGCGGTTACCTGATCGCTTACGAACCGGCTATCAATTTCGCGCCATCCTTGTCCATAGGTTTCCCAGTGAATGCGTCGATGGGTCGTGACGTCCGGGGCGAAGTCGGAACTGCTTGATTCCTTTTATGGCGCGCTGCCGCTAACGTACATAAATGCCCCTTTCTTGCCGGTACCCCGACACGCACAGCTATCGACAGGCTGACTGGTTGGGCCGACCTCAATTCCAGCAGGGTTTCGTTGGCGAGCGGACGGCGATCATCAATCGGATGCGTATGCTCTTGGCTTGACCGGATCATGCCATGCGCTGTAGCTGTCCGGGTGGCGGTCGTCGTGAATAGCGCTCTTTGGCACGAAGAAACGGCCTCTCGATCAGCCAGAATGAAATCGACGCCATCGCGACGGTTAGTGCGAAGCCAATGGGCGCCCTCGCTCCCGCTCGCGCAATGTGCCGCACGACAAAGTCTATTGTTAACTGTGGGTACAAATATAGTCCGTAGGATATGCGGCCCAGATATTTGATCCATCGCCACTCTAGCCAGCTCCAACCCCTGGAGCCACTAAGGGCGATGCACTGCACTATGAACACCGCGATCAGGGGGGCGTCAGCGCCAGACCAAAGACATCCCTATACTCGGCGGCACCCGGATTGGTTGCACCAGCCGCTAGCCAAATGAGCACAACCGTTACTAACGGTATCAACGGACTACTGCATACGAAGCGCGACAGATTTGCAAGCCGCCCCTCGACCAGTAGTACTGCTAACAGGCAGCCGACCAGGAGAGCGTCCACGCGCGTATCAAAGGCAGCGTAGATCCACCCATGGCCAACGCTGGTGGTGTATACAAGCATGACACGATAGGCGGCATCGGCCACAATCGCTGCCGTAAGCCAAAGGTGAATTCGAGCTTTGCGTTTGTACAGCCAGTACAGCGCCATTGGCCACAGCACGTAGAACTGCTCCTCTATGGCCAGCGACCACGTATGGCTGAACCCGTCGTTCGGATCACCGTGCCATGCATGAAAATAGTTTGAAAAATACAGGAAAGCGCTAGCGGAATGAGGCCAGTTGATTGGTTTCTTCGCAATTACCAGCAATATGGTCAGCCCAAGCCAATACGAGTAAAACGCCGGGAATATACGGAGACTTCTACGGGCGTAGAAAGCGCCAAAATCCATCGACCGAGTCTGAACCAATTCCTGGAGCAGAAGCCATGAGATTTAGAAGCCACTCAAAACAAAAAACGCGACTACGCCATAAGCTCCGGGAACTTGCTGGTAGCCAAGGTGATACGAGATAACGAGTACGACTGATATGGCCCGTAGCGCATCGAGACCGGGGATATTCTTCTTATTGAGTGCGTCGCCAAGCGATGACGGAACTCTGGCAGAGGTGGAATTCATCCCGCTATGGCAATGCGCTGGCAGCTGTTTATCGCGATCACTATGCTGGCCCCGCAAGAAATTGACGCTAGAGGTGGGGGTCGGTCGTTACTGCCAGCCAACCCGAGTGGCGCACCCATGACAATGGAACGTGACTACAGGTGAACGACCGCCTGAGCCTAAAGAACAGCAACCAACTCAATAAAGCTTACTTTAGAACACCGCGCTAGGGAAGCACCGAAACGGGTGGCGCGAGCTGGGATTGCAGGTGGACACTGGCATCCTGCACGATTTCGTCTGATCGGACATCATCGAGCAGACTATTTGCGTCACTGCATATACCAAGTCGGTGCGTCCCTCAACGAGCTACACCAACGGGGTCTGGGCCACGTCCCGCGCCGGTTGGTATATGCTGCGCGCAATCTTGCGGAGTGGCGTTTTGGGGCAGCAGCGCGACTTCAGCAGGCAGCTGTCGAAGTCCGATGTTCCCGAGCGGTAAACAATTGTATCAGCCCGGGTGATATTCACCGGCTACACCACCGAAACCGCACACCGTCGAAACCGCCAAGCACTGCATCGCCGCTCTGGGGGTTCGTTGAACGGAACGTTCGCTTCTTGGGACGGCCTGCAACAATGTTCGGACGGCTAACTTCCAGGTCGAAGAGGAAGCGATACACGGCGCATTGTGAAGCAAGTGGCAGCGACTCAAAACGTGAACGCCGCACCCGCGAGGAAGTCGGCTTGGAAGAATACGGATCCCTGCGCGTGCACCACACACAACGCGCCGGTCTGGTCCGAGTGACAGAAGAACTCCGAATCCTGAGGCACCGGCGTCAGGAATCCCCGGCCCTCGAATCGGAGCGCAAGATGGCGGCTCACGGGCACGCGCAGACCCAGCGACAGCGAAATGGAAAACCGCATGTTATCGATACCCAGAGCAGGATCCGGCGTGAGACGTGTGATGCCGAGACCACCGCCAAAATAGGGCTTCAAGCGCGGCGTCCCCTCGAGGGGCACGGTGCCGCCGAGATGTAGATATTCAACCTTGATGCTTGTGAGCGATGCGGCCGCCCCGATCAGTTGCGTCGATTGCCGACCGTAGAACAGTTCGTACTGCATCGCGTTGTCAGCCAGGACGTCGAAGGCGAGCGCCGTGGATCCGTGGTCATCGACCTTTACAGTCTGATTAGTGTCGATCCGTTCGAAGTTGCCACCGACTCGGTAACCCACGAACGGAGTCACTTCGTACGGCGGTGGTTCAGGTCCAGGCGGCTCGGCCCCGGCGGCCGCGCTCGCCCCAAGCAGGGTCGCGGCAAACCCGACACGGCAATACGCCTTGGGACGGTGTGTCAACAGGGCGACTGGGAAATCCTTAGGCATAGGCCTCACGCCGGTGGGAGCTGTACGATGGCCATGCCAACGCGATTTTAGCATCCGAGCCCAGCACCTGATGAAAGCGTTTCGCCATCCGGTTCAATCACTCACCGTATCCGCCACGCCCCTTGGGGATTTCGCTCCACAGCACACGCAGCGTAGTGCATGCCGCTGGATGCTCCGGCCACACTCGCGGCAGGGCACGAAATCCATGTGCACTGCGACCCGCACGCCTTGCTCGGTCGGTAAACCTATCGGCACACCCATCAACGCGGACAGCGACGTTCCCATCGTGGCCCAGACGGACCCGCCGTGATGGCAACGACGTGCGCGCTTCCAGAAACCCTGGCCTTTCGCGGACCACCGGTCTGAAACTGAGCCCAGGGACGGATAAACCATAGGGGCTCAATGCAATCTCCCTTCAGCATCCTAAGGCGCCAGCTGCGCCCGCCGCCGCGGTAGCCAGAACACATAGATGGCTCCCAGAACGCCCCGATAGATGAATCCATAGCCCCAGGCAACCTGGCTGCCCAGCATAGATTGCCGCTTGGATGAGATGGCATCGCGCCCACATTCACAATTGAATGTTACCGTGAGGAAGCCGACGGAATGCAGTAACGCCAAGCCGGGCCGCATCCTCGCACCGACCTCCGGCAGCCGTGTTACCACCGCCGCGTGTGGCCTACGGCATCTCAGGCAAGCCGCCCGGGATAATTGTGTGGGAGGAGGGCTGTCCCGCGGGTGGCCCCTGTCGCATGCTCGCGGAAAATGCTGTAATTGCGCTGTAGTGCCTTAGGGGGGTGCCGTGAAGAAGCCATGCGTTCCGCGGCCGCCGTGGGCGGCCTTCGCTGAAGTGACATTCCTCGGTTCCCCGATGCTTGCGGCGGCGGTGCGCGCTGGCATTGATTTCGAGGCACCGCAACTGCTCGAAGAGCTGCGCATCACGAGCTTCGACGACTACTGGAAATACCTGCCTGGTCCATCGTCGCAGAACGGTGGGCCCAGCCACGAGCAGGCGGTGACGACTATCCGCAGCAATCTCGAGGTTCATAGCTATGACATTGCCTGTGTCGAGGAATTGTCGGGCCTACAGGAGCGATTGAAGTTACCGTGTGTATATTCCTGGAGTTCTCCTCGGCATGACCCAAAGTCCGTTGCGCTGTGACGTGATGAGGCGCTCGCCGTGCCGCTGAGGGCTTCGGTCGCGTCGCAGCACCGGATTCCCGAGGCGTTGCATGAGTGAAATCTCGACCCTGGGCCTGGGCCTCATGGGGTCGGCGCTGGCCCGTG
>JAYTQD010000073.1:0-13683 GCA_043746935.1 Acidobacteriaceae bacterium
TAGTAGCGGGATTTCAATCTGGTTCTTTATCGGGCTGTCCCTACTGGTCAACGGGGTACTGATTACCGGCGCGGGGATTTGGGAAGTCATGCACCCGCCGTTGGTACCGACGGTGGTGCTGTTTAGCCTCCACGCAAACGTATGGTGGGGGGCGATTCTTGCCGCCTTCGGGGCGCTGTATTGCTACAAATTTGCTCCGAAACGTGAGTCCTAGCAAGCATTCTTAGAACGAGGGGTAGTATGGCACCGAAAAAAATGACCATGGGGCTGATAGTAGGCAACCGTGGGTTCTTTCCTGATCACTTGGCCAAGAGCGGACGTGAAGAGGTACTGCGGGTTCTGGGAGCCGCAGGCATCGATGTGGTTGCATTGACGCCTGAAGAGAGCAAGTACGGTGCAGTGGAGACGCGAGAGGAGTCGCGGCGCTGCGCGGATCTGTTTAAGAAGAATCGTGACCGCATCGACGGCATTCTGGTGACGCTGCCGAATTTTGGCGAAGAGCGTGCCATTGCCGATACCTTGCGTTGGGCGGATCTGCGCGTGCCTGTTTTGATTCAGGCTACGCCGGACGATCCCACGAAGATGACGATTGCGGCGCGGCGCGACAGCTTTTGCGGGAAGATGTCGGCGTGTAACAACCTGCGGCAGTATGGCATCCCCTACTCGTTGACCACTCTACATACCGAGGCGCTGGATTCACCCGAGTTTAAGAGGGACTTGCAGTGGTTTGCCGGGGTATGCCGTGTGGTGAATGGATTCCGCAACTTGCGGGTTGGAGCCATTGGCGCGCGGCCTACGGCTTTCAATACGGTGCGTTACAGCGAAAAGATTTTGGAATCGCAGGGAATTTCGATTGAGACGCTGGACCTTTCGGAAGTGCTGGGCCGGATTGAGCGCATGAAGGACAACGACGATCTGGCGCAGGCGAAACTCGCGTCGATCAAGAAGTACGTGGACTCGAGCGGCGTGCCGGAAGCGGCGCTGGTGAAAATGGCCAAGCTCGGAGCCGTCGTGGATCAATGGATGGCCGCGACGGAGGTGGCAATCAGCGCGGTGCAGTGCTGGACCTCTATCGAAGAAAATCTTGGTGTTGTGCCTTGTACCGTGATGAGCATGATGAGCGACAGTTTGCTTTCCAGCGCTTGCGAGGTGGATATTTGCGGCGTACTGGGCATGCATGCTTTGCGGTTAGCGTCGGAAACGCCTTCTGCGTTGCTGGATTGGAATAACAACTACGGACCGGATCCGAACAAAGCTGTTTGTTTCCATTGCTCGAACCTGCCCAAGCATTTCTTCCGTTCGGTGAAGATGGATTTCCAGGAAATTATTGCGGGCACAGTTGGCAAAGAGAACACATTTGGGACGTGCGTGGGCTTGATCAAGCCGGAGAAGATGAGTTTTGCGCGGTTCTCTACCGATGATACGGCTGGCAAGATGCGAGGCTATGTTGGCGAAGGGAGATTCACTGACGACGCTTTGAACACTTTCGGCGGTGCGGGCGTGGTTGAGATTTCCAATTTACAGAAGCTGCTGCGCTATATCTGTGAAGAAGGATTTGAACATCACGTGGCGGCGAACCTCTCGTCCGTGGCGGCGTCGGTGCATGAAGCGTCTACGCGGTATTTGGGGTGGGATATGTATTGGCACCGGCCCGAAACAATCATCGACGGCGGAACTTTCTAGCGACAGGTTATAAACGGATTGTGAGTAATGTGGGAGAGATTCCCACCCGAAATAGGGGGCACACTTAGGATGCGGAACGAACTGCAGTTCCTTAGGGGTATGAGTCTCACACCTGTCCGCTCTGCCGCAAAAAACGCGAAACGAGAGGAACACCCTAGTTCCTCTTGAAGGGAATTCCTGCTTCGAATTTGATGTGCCTGAAACAGCGCCTTGATGCGAAGTGTTCAACTTCCCGTTTTTCCTGACCGCCTGCGCCTGGTGGATTTATTCTCTCGTACACTCCTGATATGCCCATTCGGCGTTGCTCCGCAAGGCGGGACACAGGGTGTGTGCTGAATGGGATACACTCCCCAAGACTCGGTCTGGCGGATTCCCACCGGCAGCAGTGACGAAGCAAGCCGACTGCCTCCAAGCTTGCAATTCCGCTAGGGCGCGGTTATCGTCATTTAACGATTTGGACGAAGTAGTTTCGCTAAATCGATTTGGCAGGGGGATATGACGTGATTACAGCCGGATTCGCCGCGCGGTGATAGGCCTGCCGAATGAGAAGATTCCGGAGAATTGGGAGTGGAATGGTTAACTTGGATGTGCTCTCCGCTGTGGGCTTTGGCGCTCGGAGTCGGATGTGAGCAAAAATGTCACGCTGTTTGACCTCGCCGACGCTCTCCAGCTTTCGACAGCCACCGTGCATCGGGCTCTCTACGATCATAGTTCAGTTCGTCCGGCAACCAAGGCGCGAGTCCGGCAGATGGCCAAGAGTCTTGGTTATCGCCCCAATCTGGCGGCGCGCTATCTCAAGTCTAAACGTAGTTTCCGCGTGTCGGTGAACACGTTGCAGGGGACGACCTCGTTTTGGGACGAAGTGCGGACGGGAATTGCGGAGGAAGCGCGGTCCTTGCCGGTACAGAACGTGGAACTGGAGTTTCGGACCTATCCCCGCTTGGGGGAGGGGGAAGAAGAAGCCTTTGGAGAAGCCCTGGAAGCGAACGTGGATGGAATCATTACGTTTCCTACGCGGCCGCAGGCTCTTCAGGAGTGGATGAGCCGTCCGACGCAATCGAAGGTGGCGGTGATCTGCGTGGCGACGGATGCCCCGGGGAGCGGGAGGCAGGCGGTGGTTTCCGTCGATACGATGGTCAGCGGTTCGCTGGCGGCGGATCTTCTGGGAAAATTCTTGCGCGGTTCGGGAAAAGTGGCGGTTACGCTGAGCGCCATGGCCATTCAGGAGCACGCCGAGAAGTACAAGGCGTTCAAGAACACTCTACGTTCCCTGTATCCAGAGATGCGGCTGCAAGAGGCAATTGAGGACCACGACGTTGAATCCGAGGCGTATGACAAGTGCCGCCGTCTGTTTCAGGCGCACCCCGATCTGGCGGGGATGTACGTGACCACGGAAGCCTCGATTCCGGTGCTGGAAGCGGCGCGCGATGCGAAGATGCTGGATCGCTTGACGGTCATCACCACGGACTTATTTCCCGCGTTGGTGCCGGAAATTCGGTCGGGCGCGGTGCAGGCGACAATTTACCAGCGTCCGCGCGCGCAGGGGCGGATGGCCTTCCGGCTGTTGCAGGAGTTTCTGGTGGAAGGCGAGTGTTCGACCAAGCAGCTCATGCTTTCGCCGCATCTGGTGATGCGCGGCAATCTGGATTTCTTCCTGCAGCGGCGGTCTGCGGATGCGGACGGCAACGGGACTCGCGGGGGACGGAAAGTCGTCGTGGAGACTTAGTGCTCTTGGCCCTCCACCAAGATTTCCACGCCATAGGGTGCTAAGTCCACCGAATTCCCTTGCTTGCCAGCTAGCAGCAGCTTCATGCGGCGGGGCAGCGCCACGCTCCGGTTTTCTTGCGAGCTGTTAATGAGGATGAAGACGTCTTTTCCTGAACCCCGGCGGCGGCTGACCTCAACTCCGTCCGGAACTGGGCCAAACACGGGCGTTACGCCGCTGTCCTTTACCATCCACTCCGCAGCGGCGGCCACGAGCTTGTCGTCGAGGACCGCGCCGATATATGTGATGCGCCCTTTGCCGTAGGGTCGCGTAACTGCTGCCGGCTGCTCATCGAGCCAGCCATTGCTCTTGCCATAGCGAAGCAGGACTTGCGTCTCCGGGGAGAGGGTTTTCAGTTGTTCGGCCCAGATGCTAGCTGTGCCTCTGCCCCATACTCCGTCCACAGGGACATCTTTTTCTAGCGCATAGAATTGCTCAACTCGACCACCGAGCGCATCAACCAAGTATCCTGGTTGGCGCTGCGGGAGCAGTCCATTGAATTCATCCTTCATCCCGGAACGTGGGCCCGATCTTGCGGGAGTATTCACGATAGAGCATGGAGGCCGCGGAAGCGTGGGCGCGATTTCCGTGCGTAACGCGCTGGCCGTCCTGCTCCACGCGAAGAATATCTGGATGCTTCAGCGTAAGCCACGCCGGCGGAGTTGCTGTGGGCGTACCGAGAACGCTGACAATGTGATGCTTAGCGGCGGCGGCGATAGCGGGGTCAAGCCAGTCGAAGTCGTAATGGCCTTCGGAGGGCTCCATTCGGCTCCAGGCGAACTCGGTGATGCGGACGACCTTGATGTTGGCGGCCTCCATTAGGCGCAAGTCTTCTTCCCAGCGCGACTCGGGCCACTGCTCGGGATACCAGGCAGTTCCAAGAAGGACGGCGTCGCGACCGGGAATCTGCGAGGGGACACTCGTAGAAGAAGGAGCGCCTTGCTCAAACGCGAGTTGGGAGCACAACAAGGCCGCGAGACACGGAATTAAGCGCAATAAATGCATGGGTAGCCTCTGGAAGTAGTCTGATTACGGTGTGACGGCAAGCTCTTTGCCCGCATACTGTACCACTTGATCGGGCTTCTCTTCGGGCATGATTCCCGTGCCGTGGTTTTCCTTGACCAGCACCAGGCGGAAGGTTCGGGTCTGCAACATGCCGGGGAACTGGCCCTTGCGCTCGCCAATCGTTAGTGTTCGTTTGGCGTCGTCCCAGTGCAACGGAATGGTGGCGTACACGCCCTTCTCGTAGTTGTAGCCGTCGTTTTCGTCTTCGTACAGGGAGAAGTTCCCATCGGCGCCAGGATAGACACGCAGTTCGATTGGGTCTTCCGGTTTTTCTGTGGACCACTCTTTTTCTGGCCCCAACGGCAGGATGGACCCAGCACGGACGTAGAGAGGAATGCGGTCAATCGGTGTTGCGGCCTCAATCGCGCGTGCGCCCTGCATCGTGGTTCCGTTCCAAAAATCATACCACTTCGCTTCGGGAAGATAAACATGGCGGGTCTCGGCGGACGGTTCGGTCACTGGATTCACCAGCAGGGCGGGGCCGAACATGAATTGGTCGCCGACGTTCTGTGCCCGAACGTCGGTACGGAAATCCATCACCAGCGGACGCATGGGCGTGTACCCTGCGCTCGTGGTCTTCCAAGCGAGAGAATAGATATACGGCAACATGCGGTAGCGTAAGCGATCAAAGTTCACCAGAGTCTTCTGCGCTTCAGGTCCATAGGACCAGAGTTCATTTTCGTCAGGATTGCGGGTCCCGTGAACGCGCAGGACCGGATTGAACGTGCCGTACTGAAACCAGCGGATGAACAGCTCGCGAAACGCCGGATCGGTGGGGTTGCCGAAAACAAATCCGCCGATATCCGTAGTCCAATAGGGAATACCGGACAACGCAAAATTCAAGCCCGCCGGGATCTGGCGGCGATAGCTGAGCCAGTCTGAGTTGATGTCACCCGACCACGCCGTAACACTATTGCGCTGCGAGCCAGCAAACGCGGAGCGCGACAGAATGAAGACACGCTTCTGATCAGAGACGCTGCGTTGGCCTTGATAGACAGCCCCGGTGGTCATCAAGGGGAAAATATTCACAAAGCGATCACCGCTTCCCGCCGCGAGTTTGTGGCTTAGTTGGATGTTTCCTTCCAGACCTTCGGTTTCAGGCTCGGTCGTATCCATCCACCAGGCGTCGAGGCCTAGCTTGAACAGGCCTTTGTCGATGAGATCCCAGTAATATTTGCGGGCTTCGGGATTAGTGGCGTCGTACACGGCCATGCCGTTGGTGTGGTAAGGCGGCTTGGCGAACTTGAACTTCTCCACGAACCAGCCCTTTTTGTCCATGTAGTCGTACTCCTTCGAGCCGGGCTCGAAGAACGGCCACACCGAGATCATTAGGTGGAAATGCTGGTTATGTAGCTCGTCGATCATGCTCTTGGGATCAGGATAGTTCTTGTTGAAAATGAACTCGCCCTTGCGGTTCCACCAAAACCAGTCTTGCACGATATCGTCGGCGGGGATGTGCAGGTCACGGTATTTGTGCGCCACGCCCAGGATTTCCGCTTGCGACTTGTACCGGTTCTTGCACTGCCAGAAGCCATAGGCCCACTTGCCGAACATGGGAGCAGCCCCCGTAAGATCGCGGTAGTCGGCAACGATAGTGTCCATCTCCGGGCCATAGAAAAAGTAATAGTCAATTACGTCGGCCACGTCGGAGCTGACATACATGTAGTTGGCGAAGCGATTATTAAAGCGGCTGCGGGAGTCATTGTTCCAAAAAATACCGTAGCCGTTGCTCGAAACCAGCAGCGGCACTGCGATGTTCGTATTGTCCTGGGAAATGTCCACGGATTCGCCGCGGTAGTTCCAGACGCCCGCTTGATGCTGCCCCAGGCCGTAAAGTCCTTCGCGCGTGCCGTAGATATTCAGGAACGACTCGGCGCGGTAGGTATCTTCGCCATTCACTTTCGTAGGGGTGAGCTTTCGAGTGCCTTCCTGAACCAACTTGTGGCCTTCCAGATCGTTGTAGGTGATCGCTCCATCTTTACGGGTCACAACGACCTTGAGTTTCGCGGTGGTGATGGTGGTGTCGTCGTCCGTCGATTGGATCGTGAACGGAGCACCCGGCCAGCTAGCCTTGGTGACCACGTAGTCCTGGCGCTCCGGGAACGAGGCTGTGGCGGAATAGAGAATATGGATGATCGAGTCCGAACACACCTGAATCTTGAGCGTACCTGTTTGCATGGTGAACACGATTGCGTCCTTGTGTTGGTGGACGGCGGCCACTGGGTTCAGGGGTTCCCACTGAGCGCTGGCTGTGGAGAACATGGCAAACAAGAATAGAGATAGGGCGGTGTGGCGTAGACTCTGCATTTTGAGTTATGATCCTGAAACGAAGCTTGAGATTTACAGACGTGCATCGGTTCCAGAGATGCTGGGTGCCGGAGCGAAACAATCTTACCTTGAGAAACTAGCGTTGGTCCAGGCGGCCTTGCATTCGCTCTGAACTCAATCAACGCGAGGACGATCCTCGCTGGATTACGTTTATCGAGAAATGGAAAGATCAGAAGACCTTCGACGAACACTGTGCCATGCCTTACATCACCCACTATTTCAACGATGTGCGTCCAGGTTTGGTGGAGAGCTTCGAGGTGAAACTCTACCGCGAGATCCTGCCGTAGCAAGGGCTCCCAGCGTGCTACTATCACGGTTCGTCGCGAGGAGGACACAGTGCAAGCAAGCAGACCGGCGGCGCTAGCAAGGTCGAGAGACAGTCGCGCGTTGCGCTTTCTCTTTTGCTTTGGCGTGGTATTGTTCTTTTCGTGTTCGACACTCTGGGCCGGGGATGAGGCCGCGAATTGGGTGCTCGCGCCGTTTGTTCGTCCACCGGATGCGCAGCCAATTCTTACTCCGAACAAAGATTCTGTATTTCGTGGACCCAGTGGACCTGTTCATTGGGAAATCCTGCACACTTTCAATCCAGCGGCGATTGTGCGCGGGGGGAAGATTTACGTCCTTTACCGGGCGGAAGATGACAGCGGCGAGATGAAGATTGGCGGACACACCTCACGTATCGGGCTTGCCGAGAGCGAGGATGGCGCTCATTTTACGCGCGACCCTAATCCGGTTTTATATCCCGCCGACGATGAGGAGAAAGCCAGAGAGTCGGACGGCGGCTGTGAGGATCCACGTATTGTTGAGGTCGAAGACGGTTCTTACGTGATGACGTACACACAATGGAACCACAAGTCTTTTGATGCGGCCATTGCAACTTCGAAAGATCTGCGTTCCTGGACCAAGCACGGCCCAGCATTTGCCAAAGCATTCGGCGGCCGCTACCAAACACTACAATACAAATCCGCCGGAATTGTCACGAGCCTCGTGAATGGACGCTTGCTGGCAACCAAAATCAATGGCAAATACTGGATGTACTGGGGCGAAGGCGCGGTTCATGTGGCAACATCGCAGAATCTGATCGATTGGGAGCCGGTCGAAGACAGCCCCGGTAATCCGACGGTCGTATTGTCCAAGCGAAGCGGCCTCTTTGACAGCAAATTTCCTGAGGTGGGACCGCCCCCGATTCTGACGCCGCGTGGAATCGTTGTGATCTACAACGCTAAGAACGCGGAAAAGGATGGCGATCCGAATCTAGCCCCGGAAACCTATTCTGCGGGCGAAGCTCTGTTTTCCTCCGCCGATCCGTCGCACTTGCTGGCGCGGTTGGATCAACCCGTCTTCAAACCTGAGTTGCCATTTGAGAAGTCGGGCCAGTATGTTGCGGGTACCACGTTTGTCGAGGGTCTCGTTTACTTTAAAGAGAAGTGGTTTCTGTACTATGGCTGCGCCGATTCGCTGGTGGGTGTCGCCTTCAGCTCGCACCCGATCTTCTAAGCATCCGGATCCCTGGAACACTACTTTGCCGTGTAGCCTCCGTCGACCATGAGGCACCCGACTTGCTTTTTTCCCGAACACGCATCTAACCACTGAATCTGGCTGCAATGTTGGGCATAACGCTCAGCTGCTCCGGGGGATTCGCCTAATGGGTGAATCCCCTTTTGCATTGCTCTTGCGGATCTGCTGAAATTCGACATTTTTTTTATGAAGGAATCGTCCGAAAAACAGCGCCTATATAGGTAAGGGATCGAGAGTGGAGTTTTCAGGCCGTGATCGAGCCAACGGGCAAGCGGAATCAATCCGAACCCGAAAATTCCAAGATCTCAGGAGAAAACATCATGTCGCACGCAAAGTTAGCCATAGTCGTCGCAATCCTCACCCTAGCCGCTCTTCCGGGCCGCAGTTACGCTGTTACCAACGCCGTCGTCGGCAAGTGCAAGGCGGGAACCCAATTCACCACCATCCAAGCCGCCGTGAACGCCGCTACCATGGGCAGCACCGTCCAAGTTTGCGGGGGGCTTTATCCCGAATAAGTCACCATCCTGAAGGACCTCACGCTGAAAGGTCTCGTCGCCGGACTCGGCTCAGGTGCCGTAATCGTTCCTCCCGCCGCCGGTTTGAGGGCGAACGGCGTCAGTGGCATCTGGGGCAGTCTGGCAGTGCAACTCCTTGTCCAACAGGCAGCCACCGTGACAATCAGCAACATCGAAATCGATGGCGGCGGTAGTGCCACCTGTCCCAGCGGAAATTTCTATCAAGTAGGCATTCTGTTTCAAGGCCCGGGCGGGTTGGTCACGAATTCCGCCGTCCGCAATGGCCCGCATTGCCGTTGGTGGCTGGATTCTTGACGCGTACGCGCAACGAGGTCATGTTTACTGCGGACGTTAGCTTGACGTCAATCTCTGTAGAACTGACGAAGGTCACGGTACCGATGCTAGCCGTGTCGATTTGCACCTGAGAATTTGCCTGAAAGCCAACTCCGAAAATAGCGACCTTGGCACCAGCCGGTACCAGGCCGCCACCAGAACCTTAAATCGACGCGTTCAGTGTAAGGTGTGTTTTTGAGCTTCGGCGCTACGTGTACCTCGAAAACCACGTTTTCATCTTGCTCCACGCACTTCGTTGGTTCCAAAGTCGCAACTGCATGAGACTCTTGCGGCGATCCTTCCTCGGCACGACTACGGAGGCTGGAAAGCGACAAATTTGTTTTTGAAAAAGGAAGGCGCCGACGCAGGTCGATGTGCTCCCGGGCGACACGGGTTACACTTCGCCGCTCCCGCCCCCCACCTGGGAATGCAATGCTTTCACGAGCCCAGTCTGGTTCCCGCAGCGAGGCTCATTGTTTCAGATCAGCCGTCCAGTTGCTGATCAGGGTAAGCGGCTCGGTAATGGATTGCGGGAGGACCGTGTTCATCACGAATTTCTTCCCATCCGATGAAACCGTGTAAGGTCCCGAGGGACCGCCCACGGTGGTGGCTTTGAACAGGGTGTGGGGCGCGCCCAGTTGCAGGCTGGCGCCGTTCTGGTTAACGTCCACAGCCATGATTTGCGGGTCAAGAGCGTTGAAGAAGAAGAGTTCTTTGCCGTCCTTCCGCCAGGTTGGTCTCACTCCCCCCGCGGTCGATACTTGCCACCGACCGGCAGCCGCTGGGAAAAGGCTGGATGTACACCTCCATGCGGCCAGTCTCATCGTTGGCATAGGCCAGCCATTTGCCGTCGGGCGAGAAAGCGGGCGTGACGTCCAAGAAATTCGTGGCCACCACCGGAAACGGCTTTTTGGTCGCCGGACTTATCCGGATACATGGGCAGCGCCCAGATATCCGTGTTCGTATTCGATTTCGGATCGCGCCGCAGGTAGGGGATGTAGCGGCCATCGGGGGAGACGGAGAATGGTATGACGCGTATACCGGGGGTTTCCAGCAGCTTCTCTTTGCTGCCTGTGCCATCGGCTCTTTGACGGTAGAGAGAGTCCCCTACAGCACTTGACCCGTAGCCGAAGACAATCGATTTTCCGTCGGGCCACCAAATGGGATATCCGCTGTATTGCGGGCCAAAGGTGATGCGGGTCTTGGTATGGCGGGCGAGGTCCACCACCGAGATGTCGGCGATGCCGTTGGTTTCGAGGGCAAAGGCTAACTTGCTGGCGTCGGGGGACAGTGTGGGCTGGGTAATAATCGGCGGTTTCGGGCAGCACCGGCTCACCCTGCTTGCCGGATGCGTCGTACCAGACGAGTTGAGAGCCGCCGCCCGCCGCACCGTGCTGGTAAAGAAGCTCCCCGTTCGCCGAAGCCGTCAGGATGCTTCGCCATGTGTCAGTCTTGACCGCAACATGGTCGGCCACGGGCTTGGCTTCGCCCTCCAAGGCGAGACTGCGCGGGTTGAATCGTTGCGCCACCAGAGTGTTGTCGCGCACAAACAAGAGATATCCCGGGGCTGCATAGATGGCGTTGGAATCGTAGCTCAGCAGCAGCTTGCGCTCTTTGGAATCGAGCGCAGCCAGATAGATGCCGCTGTTTGCGCTCGTCGCGCCGTGGGCGAAGTAGAGAAAGCGGCCGGCGACTCTGCAATCCCCGGCAACCTAGCGGCGATTCGATTTCGTAGGGGCCAAGTCTCGTGCCAGAGGTGAGAGCCATGAGTGAGCGTAATTATAGCCTGAGCTACACGTTGGAGAGGACGCGACAATTCTGAGCGGATTGTCGGCTAACAGAAACTTACATAGATCCTGACCTACTAGAACGGCAGTGCGAAACCGATCATTCCATTCCTCCTCAGCTATTCCTGCTAGAAATGAATCTGATCGTTCGATTGGTTTGTAGTTGGCGAGAAGGAAGACCACGAAAGAAGTCTGGCGGAGAACCCGCCCCCTACAGAACGCCATTGCACGAAAGAGAAGAGTGTCAGTAAGTTATTGATAATAAAAAGAGATAGTGGTGGAGGCGGCGGGAGTCGAGCTTTTCATACCTATTTAGATTCTGTAACTTACTGATTCTAAAAATGGAAGAAAATGCTAAAAGGCATACATAAGCCTGCCCATCGTACAATTATTGTACAATTTGCCGATTAAAAAGGCTGGCAAAGCTATTGTGAGGGGTCTGTTCCGCTAACAGTAGTGACCTGACCGGGTTCGAGTCGCATGAAAATTGCGAGTCTGTGATGAACGGAATACTCGATGAGGGAGGGTCGGAGCCGATCCACAAAGATACTCTGATTTTCTGCTCCTCCGGCTAAAGCTGCGTCGAAGAGGCAAATAGGATTCTGCCCTTGGCTTTGATTTCGACGTCGACAAGGTATTTACGAACCGCCTGAAGGTCAATCTCAATGCCCAGCCCGGGTGCATGGGGGACAGAGACCGAGCCATCCGCATCGCGATCCAAATGGTTCTGGGTGAGTTCGCGAGCCAGCGCCTTCGGTGCAAAAGGATATTCGCAAATTTCGTGGGTCCGGAGTCCTGCGTAGGGCTGCAGCGACGCACTCAGCGCCAGATGAGAGGTAAACGTGTGATTCACGAACGTCACGCTCTTGGCCACGGCATAGTCCGCCACTCTCTTCGCGATGCCGATCCCGCCAATGCGCCCACAGTCGACTTGCACATAACCAATGCCTCCGTAGTCGATGAGGTGCTGCGCCATATGGAAATTGTGCGCGCCTTCGCCTCCCGCAAGTCTCACCTTCGAACTCCGCGTCGCAAGCGCGCCATATGCGGCCAAGGCCGCTGTGTGAAAAGGTTCCTCCAGCCATCGCGCACCCGCCGTTTCCAGGGCTGGTAGGCGCGCGGCCGCTGCGTCCACACTCTCTCCGAATATCTGTCCTACGTCGATGAGGAGAATCCCATCGGAACCCAGACCCTCGCGAGCCGCCACGATGTGATCCACGTCCGTCTTGAGATCCGATTTCCCAATCGGGCCCCAGCCAAACTTCACCGCCCGAAACTTGTCAGCCTGCGCGCGCGAAGCCAACTGGCGGGTTTCTTCCGGAGTGTCACCAAACAATTGCGAAGCATAAGGGATCTTTCGAAAGCGCTCGCGATAGCCAAGCAGCTTCCACACGGGTTCTCCGCGGATTTTACCGACAACGTCCCAGAGCGCAATTTCCACTCCCGACCAAGTATGCGGCGCTTGTAGCAGATCCATGCTGTTGTACTCGATCTGAGCTGCGATGCGAGCGATATCGGCGGGACCTTCAAGAGTTTGTCCCAGAACGGAGTCTCCCACCGGCCGACACGCTCCATGCGACATGGGGCAGACAAACGCAGCGATCGAGACTAGCGGCGACGCTTCGCACTCTCCCCAGCCCACGTAGCCCCCCGCCGCAACGCGGACCAGCAAAGCGTCCTGGCTACCGTCGCCTTCGGTCGTGACCTCGGGCATGGAGAGATAGAAGAAGTCGACGGACTCGATCTTCATAGGGAGTGTGCTTCTCGTGAGTTCTTGCGCCCAGAAAGGTGCGGAGAAGGTGTGGCAGCAACCGGGCGTTCCGGAATCTGCATGGTCGGCTGAGGACCCATCCCCGCATGCCGATAGGGATCGCTGGCATACTCGCGGGGCGTGCAATGCACATATTTCTTAAATACTGAAGCAAAGTATGCCGGACTGCAGAATCCGCAGCGTTCCGCTACTTCCGCAACATTCAAGCGAAGATCCAGCAGAGTACGTTTCGCAAGCTCGACGCGCTGCCGGATGAGAAAGTTTTCCAGCGTCGCTCCCGTGGTACGCCGGAAGACCCGGCGATCCGTCGAAGCCGGCGACGATCTCGGCGCAACAGGCGTGGTAACTCTGTATGACGTTGCGGAAGTCTTCAGGATCGAGACGGGTCGCGAGCGTGGTCGAGCCGACGAGATCGCAGAACAGCACCGTGAGTTGCCGGCGTTCGGCAGCGGCGACTGGCGCGGCCGGAGCGGGTGCATGCGGAACGGCGACCGCCATCGGGGCAGAGGCCGAGCCCGCTTCCGCCGTTTTGTTGCGCAGCGAGACAATTGCCTTGAGCACAATGCGCCTTGGCCCGATCGGGAGGCCGAGTTCCTTCAAGTCCTCTTCCGTCAAGTCGACCAATTCATTGAAGTCGATCTCACCCGCGGCAAAGGCGTCCGCGTACTTTGCAAGACCCAGACCTTCCAGCCATCGGGTAACAGCGGTCATCTCAGGTGCCGATTACGGATTGCGCGTCGACTTGATCAGAAGACACTCGTCAGTCGAGCGCTATTGTTACTATGAAATATGGTCAGCTTCCAAAGAGTCGACTGACAAACCGCAATCCTCGCCGACAACAGCGACCGAGGCAGCATCGCTTGGTAGTCTATGGCAAAGCGGCAATGTAGCACGTAGACGTGAAACCGTGATCTGGAT
>JAYTQD010000074.1:0-5188 GCA_043746935.1 Acidobacteriaceae bacterium
AGCCGGCGTTGTCGACGAGGATTTCCTGCGCCGTGATTAAGATATCGACGGCCTGGCGGTAGGCGGGGACGTCGAAAGTGCCGTTGGGCGCGAACTTCAGCAGGTTCATGCTGGAGAGGTTGCAGGCGGAATCGTCGAGGAACATGTATTCGGAACAGGGGTTGGAGGCGTTGATGCGGTCCGTGTTCTTGCTGGTGTGCCAGCGATTGGTGGTGGTGTCGTACTGCATGCCGGGGTCGCCGCAGCGCCAGGTGGCGTCGGAGAGCTTGTTCATGAGGTCGCGGGCTTTATAGGTTTTAACTACGTTGCCGGTGCGAACGGAGCGGGTGGAGAAGTCGGTGTCGCGGACGACGGCGTACATGAAGTCGTCGGTGACGCGGACGGAGTTATTCGCGTTTTGGAAAAAGATGGAGGAGTAGGCATCCGAATCGGGAGAAGATCCGTCGTAGCCAGCGTCGATCAGGGCCCAGGCTTTGGCTTCTTCTTTGGATTTGCAGGCGATGAAGTCTTCGATGTCGGGATGGTCGATGTTGAGGATGACCATCTTGGCGGCGCGGCGGGTTTTGCCGCCGGATTTGATTACGCCGGCGAAGGCGTCGAAGCCGCGCATGAAGCTGAGAGGACCGCTGGCTGTGCCGCCACCGCTTAAGCCTTCAGCGGAAGAGCGCAGCGGGGAGAGGTTGGAGCCGGTGCCGGATCCCCACTTGAAGAGCATGCCTTCGGTTTTGGCGAGGGTGAGAATGGAATCGAGCGAATCTTTGACCGAATTGATGAAGCAGGCGGAGCATTGCGGCTTGGTGTAGCCGACTGCGCCGAATTCTACCGTGCTGGAGGTTTGGTTCCAGTGCCAGTTTTGGGCGTCGGAGTTGGGTTCGATGCGGTCGCAACCGACGTTGAACCAGACGGGCGAGTTGAAAGCGGCGTACTGGCGGAGCAGCAAGTGGGCTAGCTCGTCGTGGAACGTGGAGGCGTCTTCGGCGGAGCGGAAGTAGCCGTCGTTGGTGCCCCAGTCGCGGATGGTTTCGGCGACGCGGGTGATGAGCTGGCGGACGCCGGTTTCACGCTCGGGGGTGCCGACGTGGCCGTGCAGATATTTCGAGGCCACGATGTTGGTGGCGGTAATGGACCAATCTTTGGGGGTTTCAACATCTTTCTGCTCGAAGATGGTGTTGCCTTGGGCGTCGGTGATCTGGGCGAGGCGGAGTTCCCATTCGATTTCGTCGTAGGGGGAGACGCCGGGTTTGGTGAAGTGGCGACGGAACTGGAGACCGGGGGCCCTCTTCTTATTCGTGCTGGTGACGATGGTGGTGGCGGCAGCCGTGGGCGTGGACGGCGAGGTGGTCATATTTTTGACTTCGGACATTTCGTTCGCTTCCTCCGATTCTTTTAGATCGGTTGTTGGGGGATCGGTTTTTCTTGTCGTCTTGCTGTCATTTTAGGCTTTTCAGAAGCCGGATGGCAGGGGCGCTGGATTGCTGGTTGTTTGCTGATGAGCCGAATTGGCCAGAACGGGTTCGGCCTGGAAATTGGTATTGGAAAACCATTGTTGAAGCGCGGCGCAGGCGGAGACGGCCTGGGCATCATCTTCGACCTTGGCGAAGCGGATCAGGCAGTGACCTGCTGCGATACGGTCGCGCAAGGGGCTGTAAAAACAGAGGCGCGCAATCTCGACGCCTAAGTCTTTGGTTTGGCCAACTTTCAAGATGGCTAGGGCGGAAGAATCGGCGGTCATGCTGTGCGGAACGAAACTTTCGGCGACAACGAAGAGGCCGGGATTGCTGGGCGCGGTGAGGCAGAGGGTAGATTCGAGGGGCATCCAGGCGGACCAGTCGATGCGCTCTGGCGGCACGGACATGCCGTGGCGTTCGAGCGACTGTGCGACGAGGCGAACTAGTCCTTCCATGGGGCTCCTCCATAGTGTCGGCGAGAAGCGGTGGGCCGCGTCGCGCCGAGAGCAAAGCAAATTTTCAAAGCATTCATTTCCCCGGGGGGACAATCGCGGGGAACTTCTTGCCGCTTGTTATCTTCAGGGGCTGAAGCCCCTATTTATAAGGCCTAGAACTCTTGAACCTTACTTCTGATCCCTACTTCTGATCCCTGCCGCGCGACGCAAAAGCCTTGTTGCTAGTCCCCCGCCCTGTCGCAAAAAACGCGACAAGGACGGGGCACCCGTATTTCGGTATTTCAGGGCCAAAATGTTGTCCTAAGAGGTCTCACTTAGCTCGAAAGAGCAGAAGTTGAGATGCTCTGGAGTTGTGAAGTTACGCCTGTATGTTGGGCCTGTCAAGTAGGTAACGCAATATCTTGTGTTCGCAAAGTGCCCCCTCAGGTACCTCGGCTAAGTCGTTCTTTCTAGAGGAATTGTTACAGTCGTGTTACACGGAGCGGCGGCGCGAGGCTGGAAAGAAAGGCCGCTTTGTTGTGGAAATTGGGGACTTACGGGGAGGGCCGTCGAATTTTTGCTCCCGACGGCCGAGGGCGTCCGTCTCCACGCGAGCCTGGACGGCATCCAGAGGGACATAGACGTCCTCGAAAATGTGGCGTGGGGTGATGGTGACCATGCCGTTGGATTCGACGAGGTAGTCGCCGCGCTTGCCGCTTTGCTCACGACCGAGGGCGTCGACAAAACTGAGCGGGGCGCTGAGGATGCGGGCGCGGATGGTGAAGCGGGTGCGGTAGGTTTGCCAGAGGTTGGGTTGGTTGCCGTCGTTGTTTTGGCCTTCGTTTCGGCTAGGGGAGATTTTCTTTTCATTCTTGAGCACAGTTGATTCACCGGGGAGGGCGCGAGCGGCGCTTAATTTTTTAACTCGTGTAGTGAAGGTACGCAGAGGAGAGCGCGGGGTCAATTCCACAAGATTGGTGCAGTGGTGGAAAAGTTGCTGGTGGGGATGACGGTAGTTCTGTGATGGGATGGTGGACGCGAGAGTGGAGGGAACGTCGCAGTGGGCGCGGGTTTCCGGGCGAGGGTGGTGGAAGCAGGGAAATTTTGCGTGGGAGGGGTGCTGGGTTTTCCACAGAGTTCGCACAGGAATTGCAGAAACGGGGAGGGTGATTGTTGCTCCATGTCGGAGTTGGCGGTGGGGGCTTAAGATTCTTTGCAAGGGTACGTGCAGTACGGGTGGCACGATTCTGTTTGTTCCGTTTATTGAAAACTTACGCACTCCCACTCTTTCGCAAAGTGCGCAAAGGATGGGGCACCCTTACCCTGGTGGTACCGAGGAGATCAAAAACCTGGGCCAGCCGCCCCTCAGAGTCCAGAGTTCGCGGGCGAGGGCGCCCGCGCCACACAAACTAGAAGCCCGTTCGTTATATATATGGAATGCGCTGCTACTTCAGGCTGAGTTCGTAGCGCTTGCCTACTTCTTCCCAGTTGATGACATTCCACCAGGCGGCTAGATATTCGGCGCGGCGGTTTTGGTATTTGAGGTAGTAGGCATGTTCCCAGACGTCGTTGCCTAGGACTGGGTAGAGGCCCTGGGTGAGCGGGCTGTCTTGATTCGGCGTGCTCAGGATGCTGAGAGCGCCTTTGTTGGAGGCGAGCCAGGCCCAGCCGCTGCCGAATTGTTTTACGCCAGCATCATTGAGTTTTTCCTGGAACGTTTTAAGGTCGCCGAAAGTGCTGTTGATGGCGTTAGCCAGCGTGCCGGTGGGCGCGCCGCCGCCTTGGGGCTTCATGATGCTCCAAAACATGGTGTGGTTGACGTGGCCGCCGCCGTTGTTGCGGACTGCGCCGCGGATGTCGTCGGGGACGGTGTTGAGGTTACGGACTAGGTCTTCGGCGGATTTGCCGACCAGCTCAGGATGCTTTTCCAGCGCGGCGTTGAGGTTCTTGACGTAAGCGCCGTGGTGCAGGTCGTGGTGAATCTTCATGGTTTGCGCGTCGATGACGGGCTCGAGCGCGGCGTAGTCATAGGGGAGAGGGGGTAGTTCGTGTGCCATGGATCGGTGCCTCCGGGAATTTGAGTCTTTATTATCGCAGAGAGTGTGGGTGGGGAGAAACTCGGTGGGCGGCTTATAATTTGGCGCTTGCGAGGTGTTATGGGATTGCGGCGGTGGTGGTGGTGGATTCTTTTGTCGCTGGTGGCGCAGAGCGCGTTTGCGCAGCGGGAGTGGGTGTTGAAGCAGATTGACCTGCCGCATCCTTATTACTACCGCGAGATGTATTTGCCGCAGTTGACGACGGGGCCGTCGTCGGTGGCGTGGCTGCCGGATTCGCGCGGAGTGGTGTATTCGATGGCGGGATCGCTGTGGCGGCAAGACGTGGATGCGAAGGCGGCGGAGGAATTGACTGCTGGGCCGGGGTATGACTACCTGCCGGATTGTTCGCGGGATGGGCGATGGGTGGTTTATTCGAAATACCACAAAGATGCGTTGGAATTGTGGGCCTTGGATTTGCGGACGCGGGAGACGCATGCGTTGACTACGGAGGGGGCGGTGAATCTGGAGGCGAGATTTTCTCCGGATGGAACTCGAATTGCGTTTGTGTCGACGCAGTTCCACAAGCGATTTCATATTTTTGTGGGAGATTTTCGGGAGGGGCGGCTGGAGAATGTGCGGCGGGTGACGGGGGAGAATCGGAGTTCCCTGCCCCGGTACTACTACAGTGCGTTGGATACGGAGATCAGTCCGGCGTGGGCTGGGGATGGGAAGGAGATTCTTTACGTTTCGAATCGTGGGCATATTTATGGGACGGGCGGGTTTTGGCGGATGAAGGCGGAAGCTGGTGCCGAGGCTCGAGAGATTCATTATGAGGAAACCAATTGGAAGGCGCGTCCGGAATTTTCTCCAGACGGAACGAGAGTGGTGTATGCGTCGTATTTGGGGCGGGCCTGGCATCAGCTTTGGGTGATGCCCGCGGCGGGCGGAGATGCGTTTCCGCTGACGTATGGAGAGTATGACAATACTGCGCCGCGGTGGTCGCCGGATGGGGCGTCGATTGCTTTTATTTCGAATCGCGGGGGGAATACTTCGTTGTGGGTGGAGCGGGTGCCGGGTGGAGATCAGCGTGAGGTGTTTGCCAGCGAACGGCATTTGCTGCATCCGTCGGGGCGACTGACGGTGCGGGTGGAGGATGCGGCGGGAAAGCCTGTGGCTGCGCGGGTTTCGGTGGTGGGAGAAGATGGGCGGGCTTACGCGCCTAACAATGCGTGGATGCATGCGGATGATAATTTTGATCGCGGAACACAGA